>CAIXAY010000251.1 GCA_903917505.1 uncultured beta proteobacterium
CGGCCAGCGCGACCGGGCATTCGTCGCGCAGGCGGTCGATCACCGGCACCAGGCCGGAGGTCGACACGGTGACGCGGCGGCGCGACAAACCATAAGCGTTGTCGTCGAGCATCAGGCGCAAGGCGATGACCGTATTCTCGAAGTTGGCGAGTGGCTCGCCCATGCCCATCAGCACCACGTTGCTGATGATGCGTTCGCCATCGTCGTCGGCGGCTCGATTGGCGTCGAGCGCGCGGCTTGCCTGCCACAACTGGCCGATGATTTCAGCGACCGTAAGATTGCGGTTGAAGCCCTGCTTGCCGGTCGAACAGAACGAACAATCGAGCGCGCAGCCGGCCTGCGTCGAAATGCACAAGGTGCCCCGGTCGTCCTCGGGGATGAAGACGGTCTCGACGGCGTTGCCGCCGCCGACGTCGAACAGGAACTTGCGCGTGCCGTCGTCGGCCAGCCGGTCCGAAACGATGGCTGGCGGCACGACAACCGCCGTCGCCTCGAGCTTGGCGCGCAGGCTCTTGGCAATATCGGTCATCGCGGCGAAATCGCCCTGCCCGCCGCGATGTATCCAGCGCAGCACCTGGCGCGCGCGAAACGGCTTCTCGCCGTGCTCGGCGAAAAAAGCCGTGAGGCCCGCGGCATCGAAATCAAGCAGATTGACCGTCATGACAATGGAATTGTAGTCGATCGCCCCGGCCTAGCGGCCAGAATAAACGCTCATCCCGGGAAAGAAGAAACCGATTTCGAAGCGGGCCGTGTCGGGTCCGTCGGAGCCATGCACCGCATTGGCATCGATCGACTGCGCGAAATCGGCGCGTATCGTTCCGACATCGGCCTTCTTCGGATCGGTCGCACCCATCAGCAGGCGGTTCTTGGCAATCGCTTCCTCGCCTTCAAGCACCTGAATCATTACCGGGCCCGAGACCATGAAGCTGACCAGGTCGGCGTAAAACGGGCGCTCCTTATGCACGGCATAAAATTCGCCGGCTTGCTGCGCCGACAGCCAGACCATCTTCGCGGCGATGACCTTGAGGCCGTTGCTTTCAAAACGCGAAAGAATTTTGCCGATCACGTTCTTGGCGACCGCATCGGGCTTGATGATCGAAAGTGTGCGTTCTATAGCCATAAAGTCGAATCTCCACAACGCTAAGGGTGGTGAAAACGTTAAAAAATCAGTTAACTAAGGGAACAACCCGGTATTGTACCAACACTGCGGCGCGAATGCGGAAATTGCGTGCGCACGAAAATGCGGCGCCTCGTTCCGCGGCCGGCTAGGGCGCGGCCGCCAGCAGCGGGATGTGCAGATCGACCAGGCATTCATTCTCGGCAACGTGGTCAGGGTCGTTCAGATAGCGCTCGAAGGGTTCAAGGCGCTGATCGGCCTGCAGGCCCTCGATGCGCACTCGCTGCATGGCCTGGTACCAGGCGATTTCAAGCGCCGCATGGCTGCCGGCGAGGCGCACAACGTAGGCGCGCCGGGCGCGAAGCGCGCGCGTCGGCAGGCTGCCGGGCAGCGGCTCGGCGACCGGAATGCCGATGCGGCACACGGTCGAGCGCATTTTGATGTTGGTCTTGAGGTAAACCGCGATCGGTTCGCCGGCGGCATCCAGGCCAGATGCGGCGAGTTCTGCGCGCAACGCGGCAAAGCCGGCGCGCAAGGCCGGGCCCAGGCCAGCCAGCGCGCCCTCGTAGCCGCGCCAGACATAATGACATGGCAATACATCGCGCACCCCCAGATAGGCCAGCGAATAGTGCGCCCGGGCATGCGCGCCCGCGGCCGGCTCGACGAGACGGGCGAGCCGGTCGAGGGCGTAGCGATGATCCAGGGCGATTGCACTGCGCACGGTCGGCGCGAAGGCACGCAGCGTAAATCCGACGCGGCCGGAAAAAGCCCAGCCCACTTCCGTGCCGTCGCCGTGCGCGGCGAAAGTCCACGCGCTGCGGCCGCGAAAGCGGAACGGCTGCTGCACATCGATGCGCTGCTCGATGCGCTGCAGGGCGACGAGCCGCTCGTGTTCGATCGCGCCGGCGCCTATCCTGGCGCCGTGCCAGGCGTAGATGCCGCCCACGCCCGCCGGATCGGCGCGCAGATCGATTGGCGCGCCGGGCTCGTGCTCCAGCCACTGCGCCCATTCGCGCCAGGCGCGAAAATCGGCGACATGCGCATAGACGACCCCGACCGGCGCGGCGATCAGTCGCTTCTCCTCGACACGCAAACGCCCGCTGTAGCGCGCCAGGTAGACGAGGACGGCGACGAGCACGAAAGCCGGAACGAGAAACAGGACGGTCATCCCGGGTGATTTTCCTCCCGCCGCGCTCCGCCGGGCAAGAGTTCATTGTTGCCCGGCGGCTTATGCAAGCCGGCCATTGGTCTGTTTCGTAAATCAGTGCATCTATTGCATCGCCTCGTAGAGCTGCAAGGTGAGGAACTCGGGATAGTCCGGCGTCAGGCTCATCTTCTCGAAAATGCCGGCGGCTTGCTCGTAGCTTGCCGTGTCCTCGCCCTGCGCGCTGACGCTGGCGATTACCCTGGACAGCTCTTCGGGAATCATCGCGCGCACCATCGCCGCGCTGACCTTGCGGCCGTCGTCGAGGACACCCTTCGGCGAGGCCACCCATTGCCAGACCTGCGAGCGGGAGATTTCGGCCGTCGCCGCGTCTTCCATCAGATTGTGGATCGGCACGCAGCCGTTGCCGGCGAGCCAGCTGCCCAGGTAGTGGATTCCGACATTGATGTTATTGCGCAAGCCCGTTTCGGTAATCGGCTGCGCCGGCTGGAAATTCAGGAAATCGCCGGCGGTGAACGTCTCGTCGCGCTGCTTCTCCCACTGGTTCGGGCGTTCGCCGAGCACTTTGCGAAACGCTTCGGCGGCGATCGGCACCAGACCGGGGTGAGCCACCCAGCCGCCGTCGAAGCCATCGCCGGCATCGCGCGCCTTGTCGTGGCGGATGCCGGCCAACGCCTTTTCGTTGGCGACCGGATCGTTCTTGATCGGGATCAGCGCGCTCATGCCGCCCATCGCCGGCGCACCGCGCTTGTGACAGGCCTTGACCAGCGCCAGCGCATAACTGCGCATGAACGGGACTTCCATGGTGATCGCGCTGCGATTGGCCAGGCAGAATTCGGGGTTCTTCCTGAATTTCTTGATGCAGCTGAAGATGTAATCCCAGCGCCCGGCGTTGAGCCCGGCCGAATGTTCGCGCAGTTCGTAGAGGATTTCTTCCATCTCGAAGGTGGCCAGAATCGTCTCGATCAGCACCGTGGCCTTGATCGTCCCGCGCGGCAGGCCGATGTAATCCTGCGCCATGACGAAGATGTCGTTCCACAGGCGCGCCTCGAGATGCGATTCGAGCTTCGGCAGATAGAAGTAAGGGCCGAAGCCGCGCGCGACCTGCTCTTGCGCGTTGTGAAAGAAAACGAGAGCGAAATCGAAGATGCCGCCGGAGACGCGTTGCCCATCGACGGTGACGTGCTTCTCATCGAGATGCCAGCCGCGCGGACGGATCTGCAGCGTGGCGATCCTGTCGTTGAGCCGGTAGGCCTTGCCGGTCTCGCTGGTGAAGCTCAGTTCGCGGCGGATCGCCTGCTTGAGATTGATCTGCCCGCGCATCAGATTGTCCCAGCGCGGGCTGTTCGAGTCCTCGAAGTCGGCCATGTAGGAATCGGCCCCCGAATTGAAGGCGTTGATGATCATCTTGGCGTCGACCGGGCCGGTGATTTCGGTATGGCGGCGTTGCAACGCGTTCGGTAGCGGCGCGATCTTCCAGTCACCTGCGCGGATCGCCCGGGTCTGCGGCAGAAAGTCGGGCATCTCGCCGGCGTCGATGCGCGCCTGCCGTTCAACGCGCGCCTTCAGCAATTCGAGGCGACGGCTGTTGAAGGCGCGGTGCAGCCTGGCGACCAGCGCCAGGGCGTCCAGGGAAAGGATGCCTTCATAGCCGGGCTCGACCGCGCCGGTGATTTCCATCCCGGAAGGCAGCAGATGCTTGTCGATTCGATTCATTGGTTGTTTCCCTGTAGCAGGATTTTCTGGCAGCACAGCCGCTCGTGGCGGCCGTGCCGGCGTGGCCTTCAGTTGCGGCGCGAGATCAATCGTCATCCTGTCCCTTCACCGGTTCCCAGTAGGGGTCGTAAGGATCATAGGGCTCGTCGCTATCGCCGGCCGTCGAGGCGGGCAAGATTTCGCTCCAGCGCTGCGCTGATTGCGCCGTGAGCGTCGCAGACAGGTCGAACTGTCGACGATCGATGCCGGTTCTACGCTGTGTATGGGTTTGCATGATTACTCTCCTGTCGAAACGTTGATCATTGAATGGCTATCGGACTTCATGCCGCGTGGGCGGTGGCCAGGAACTGTTCGTTCTCGGTGGACCCATGCAGCGCGGTCAGCGAGGATTGGCCGGCCTGCACGACTTGCGTGATCGCGTCGAAATAGCTGGTTCCCACTTCGCGCTGGTGCTTGACCGCGGTGAAACCGCGCGAGGCCGCCGCGAACTCGCGCTCCTGCAGATCGACGAAGGCGGTCATGTTGCTGCGCGCATAGCCGTGCGCGAGGTCGAACATCGAGTAGTTGAGCGCATGGAAGCCCGCCAGCGTGATGAACTGGAACTTGTAGCCCATGGCCCCCAGTTCGCGCTGGAAGCGGGCGATGGTCGCGTCGTCGAGATTGCGCTTCCAGTTGAACGACGGCGAACAGTTGTAGGCCAGCAGCTTGCCGGGATATTTGCGGTGAATGCCTTCGGCGAATTTGCGCGCGAATTCGAGATCCGGGTTGCCGGTTTCGCACCACACGAGGTCGGCGTATTCGGCATAGGCCAGACCGCGTGAAAGCGCCTGCTCAAGCCCGTTGCGGACACGGTAGAAACCTTCGACGGTGCGTTCACCGGTCAGGAAGGGCTTGTCGTTTTCATCGACGTCCGAGGTCACGAGGGCGCCCGCTTCGGCGTCGGTGCGCGCCAGCAGAATCGTCGGCACCCCGAGCACGTCGGCGGCAAGACGCGCCGCGATAAGCTTCTGCACCGCTTCCTGCGTCGGCACCAGCACCTTGCCGCCCATGTGGCCGCACTTCTTGGCGGACGCCAGCTGATCCTCGAAATGCACCGCCGCCGCGCCGGCCTCGATCATCGCCCGCATCAACTCGTACGCATTCAGGACGCCGCCGAATCCTGCTTCGGCGTCGGCGACGATGGGCGCCAGGTAATCGATTTCGGCGGCTTTCCCACTCTGCTGCGCTTCCATGTGCTGGATCTGGTCGGCACGCAGCAGGGCATTGTTGATGCGCCGAACCACGGTCGGCACGCTCGACACCGCGTAGAGCGACTGGTCGGGATACATCGACAGGCTGTCGTTGGCGTCGGCCGCCACCTGCCAGCCGGACAGGTAGATGGCCGGCAGCCCGGCCTTGACCTGTTGCATGGCCTGATTGCCGGTCAGCGCGCCGAGGGCGTTGACGAAAGGCAGTTCGTGCATCCGCTGCCAGAGTTTTTCCGCGCCCAGGCGAGCCAGCGTGTAATCGATGCGCACGCTGCCACGCAGGCGGACGACATCTTCCGCGTCGTAGCCGCGCGTGATGCCTGCCCAGCGTTCGTTGCTGTCCCAATCGCTGCGCAGTGCGTCGGCGGGGTTGGTCTGATGTGTGGCCATCTTGAAGCTCCTTTACGGTGTGGGTGGATTGATCGGAACAAATCGTTGAGCTATGCTAGCCGCACAAAGTTGAGAATTTCACAAATAGAAAGTTCACAGTGTTAAGTTGACAAGACCGGCGCAAGGCGTTTTCACATTCCCGATTTCACAGGAGGGACGATGGCAAATCTGGGTCGGAATAGCCATTTTCTTGGCGCCAAATTGCGCGCCTTGCGCAAGCAGAATCGCATGACGCTTGAAGAGTTGTCGCAGCGCTGCGTGCAGATCGATGCGCAGGCGGCACCTTCAGTGTCCTACCTGAGCATGATCGAAAGCGGACGCCGCGTTCCTGCTGAACAGGTGATGCTGCTGTTTGCCAAGGTCTTCCAACGCAACGTGGCCTGGTTTTTCGATCAGAACGCCGTGATCGCACCGGTCAGGACGGCGCTCGGCTCCGGCGGGGCTGTCAGGGCGCCGCTTGAACCCGCGTTTTTATTCTCGAAAGAACTGCTCAAAGCGGCGATTCCGGAGTTGCTGTCGCAAACCGGCACATCGGGCCGCCAGTTCGCCCACCTGCTGATCCGTTCGTACCAGGAAAATTCGCGCAACGAATTTCCCGACCTGGAAAGAGCCGCCGAGGACGTCGGCAAGCGCGCTTTCCCGTTATCCGTCGACGACATGACCGCGCTGTGCAAAGCGCACGGGCTTAAACTGCGCTGGTTCGAGCGCAAGCCCGTGCTGGCGCTCAACCAGGGCAGAGAACTGCGCAGCATGGTGCGCTCGTTCTACGAGCCTCCAGATACCGTGTATCTGAACAAGGCACTGCAGGCCGATCCCGCGCGCTTGAAGTTCGATCTGGCCACGCATATCGCGCACAAGGTTTTGCATGGGGGCGATGGGCTGAGGTCGGCCCACGCGAGTGGCGGCGACACGGGCGGATGCCCCGAAGCGGCGGGCAGCGTTTCCGGAATGGATCCGAGGGACGTATTGGACGCGTGGCGTGATTTCGAGTGCAGCTTCTTCGCCGGTGCGCTGCTGTGCCCGAAACAACCCTTTCGTCGGTTGCTGACGCGCGAACGTTACCGCATCGATGTGGGAAAGAAGCTCGAACTTACGCCGGCGGTCATCATGCGCCGCATGACCAAGGTCTCACCGTATCCGTATTGGCACTTCTTCGACGCCTATCCACCTGGCATTTTGCGCGCCGTCTATCGCGGCAACGGCATCCCGCTGCCCTGGGGCAACATGACGCAAGTGACCGACCCCTGTCCCAACTGGGCGGTGTTCCGGCTCGTCAGCGACAGCAAGGCCGAAGCGGGCTCGCAGATCTCGGTCTTGCGCGATGACGAGCGCTGGCTGCTTTATTGCTGCCATTCACTGCGCACGAAAGACATGGCGGGCAATCCGCATGTGCTTTCGGTCGGCATCGATCTGGTTCCGGCGCTCGAGGCGAACGGCGTCGATGCCGCCCAGGTTGTCGATCGTATTGCCGAGGAATGCCAGCGTCGCGGCGGCGCCGCGAAGATCCCCAAAGCGGAAGCCGATGCGATCAGCGTTGTCGCCAATGTGCTCAACATCGAATGGGTAAAGGATTCCCTGAGCAACAACGCGCGCATCATCTGTCCGCGCAACACGCGCTGTGCCCGGGACGGGAAGTGCGATGGCGTTCATGCCACGGCAGCCCGTGATATCACCGATGTGCGCCAGGAGATTCTCGGCTCCCTGAAGGGCTGACGGTCGGCTAGCTAGAGCATCCCCATCAGGCGCGGCACGACCAGGGTCAGCCACGGCCAGTAGGTGACGATGATCAGGAAGATCACCATCGTTCCCAGCCAGGGCAGCACGGCCTTGGTGAGTTCGGTGATGCCCAGCCGCGAGATGCCGGAAGCGACATAGAGGTTGAGCCCGACCGGCGGATGGCAGAGGCCGACTTCCATGTTGACGTCGATCAGGATGCCGAAATGCACCGGGTTGATCCCCAGTTGCATGGCAGCCGGAAAGAAGATCGGGGCCATGA
>CAIXAY010000252.1 GCA_903917505.1 uncultured beta proteobacterium
GGACTCGAACCAACGACCCCCACGATGTCAACGTGGTGCTCTAACCAGCTGAGCTACGCGCCTTCTTTGCCGCACGAGCTGCCTGCGGCATCAAAGAAGGCAGAATTATACGTATGCACAAGGGCAAGTCAACAAATTCAAGCGCCAACCAAGATGATCGCATGCATGTTTTCGTCATGCCCAATATGGCGCCACCAGGGTAATTGTCCGCGGAAGCGTCGTCCCGGCGCAAGCCGGGACCCAGTTCGTGCTTCAAGAACACGGCCCTGCATGGGGCACCGCCGGACCGCGTGGACGAGCAAGCGAAGCCGGTTCTTCTTGGGCCGCGCAGGCACTTTGATAGGCATCAATTGGTGCTAGTATAAGTGCGTTAGTTGAAAGGAGATCACGATGCGCACGACGCTTGCCCTCGATGACGACTTGCTCGCCAAGGCCCATGCGCTGACCGGCATTGCCGAAAAGACCGCCTTGATTCGCGAGGCTTTGCGCGCCTTGATCCAACGCGAAAGCGCCAAGCGACTGGCCCTGCTCGGTGGATCGGAACGCCGGCTGAAAGCGGTGCCGAGGCGCCGGCCAGCATGATTCTGGTCGACACCTCGGTGTGGATCGAACATCTGCGCTCGAACAGCGAACGCCTGGCGCGATTGCTCAACGATGAACAGGTGCTGGCGCACCCCTTCGTGATCGGCGAACTGGCCCTGGGGAATTTGCGCAAGCGCCAGGAATTACTGGGCGATTTGCGGAATTTGCCGCAGGCGCCTGTCGCCAGCGATGACGAGGTGCTGCGTTTTGTCACCCGAAACGCGCTGGCCGGCAGCGGCATTGGCTACATCGACGCGCACCTCCTGGCAGCGGTCCTGCTTGTGCCAGGCGCTTCGCTGTGGACACGTGACAAGCGATTGCTCGCCGTCGGCCATCGACTTGGCCTGGCCGCCGGCGCGCAATAAGGCTTGCCGCCGTCCGGCGCTGTCGGCCGGGCTAATGCGCCTCGGAGCCGCGCAGGCTATTTCATCACTTGCGTGTAAGTGGCCCGATCGGCCGCATAACACGGACAGGAACTCTGTTCGAGGCGATCGCGATCGAGAATCGTGATGTCACCACGGCTGTAACGAATGAGCTTGTCATCCTGCAGCGCGATGGCGGCCTTGGTGACGCCGACGCGGCGCACGCCGAGCATGGCCGCGAGGAACTCCTGGGTGACGTGGAATTCGTTCGATTGCGCCCGGTCCTGGGTCATCAGCAAGCGGCGCGCGAGGCGCTGTTCGACGCTGTGGAAGTGGGCGCAACCCACGGTTCGCGCGAGTTGCGCGATCAGTACGTGCAGATAATGTTGCAGCAAGTCGTGCAAGGCCTGGCTTGCCGCGAGCTGCTGGCCAAACGCCGCCGCGTCGACGCGCAGCGCCGCGCCCTGGCCCTGCACGATGGCGTGCAGCGGCGAGAGGGTGACGCCGAGAATGAGGGGGATGCCGAGCATCCCTTCATTGCCGATCAGGCCGACCTCGAGGCTGGGGCGGTCATTGATCGTCGCCAGGATGGAAATCGAACTTTGCAGCGGAAAGTAGGCATGACGAATAGGTTCGCCGGGTTTGGCGAGTATTTCGCCGAACGCCAGTTCGACCCGTTCGCCGAGCGCCAGAAGATGCTGGCGGTCCTTGTTCGGCAAGGCGGCGAGCAGACGATTTGTGGCGGCTACAGATTTCAATGGCGACATCCGGGCACTCCCGTCCTGAGGAAGACCCGACACGCGGCGCGCGGGGGTGGCGGCGCTGGCCGTGCAACTCCGCGATGGACGCGAATCGTGTCGGCACTGGACGCGGGGTCTTCATGGCTGAACAGACAGCAGGGTTGCATCGGGCCTTGGGAATGTCTGCGCGTTGGCGCACATAAGGCTGCCACCGGGGGAAACGCTGCCCCGATGATGATCAGGTCATCTGGCTGATGGTCTTGCGGAAGCGCGCCAGCGAGGCGAAGAAGAGTACGCTGCCGATGGCGGCGATGGCCAGGAACTGCGGCCACACCACGTCGATGCCGGCGCCGCGATAAAGAATGGCCTGGGCGGCCGAAACGAAATGGGTCGTGGGCATCGTCTGCATCACCTGCTGAACGAACACCGGCATGCTCTCGTAGGGTGTGCTGCCGCCCGAGAGCATTTGCAGCGGCAGCAGGACCAGCACCAGCAGCATGCCGAACTGCGGCATCGAGCGCGCCAGGGTGGCGAGAAAAATTCCCATCGAGGTGGTGGCGAACAAATGCAGCGCCGCGGCCAGCATGAACAGGCCGAGCGAACCCTGGATCGGCACCTGCAATGCGCCCTCAACGACGAAGACCAGCGCCAGCATCGCCGCCAGCAGCACCACCAGACCCATGGCGCACACCTTGGCGAGCATGATTTCGACCGGCGTCACCGGCATCACCAGCAGGTGCTCGAGGGTGCCGTGCTCGCGCTCGCGGATCAGCGCCGCGCCGGTCAGGATGATGGAGAGCATGGTCACCTGGTTGATGATTTCCATCAGCGAACCGAACCACGATTGCTCGAGATTGGGATTGAAGCGCATGCGCAGCGCCAGGTCCACGGGCGGCGCGGCGGTGCTGTGGTAGCGCTGGGCGAATTCATTGACTTCGCCGGCGACGATCTGCTGGATGTAGCCGCTGCCGGTAAAGGCCTGGCTCATCAGCGTGGCATCGACGTTGAGCTGAATCGACGGCGCGCGCCCGGCCAGCACGTCGCGCTGAAAGCCCGACGGGATGTCGAGCACGAAGGTGTACTCGCCCTTGTCCATGCCGGGGTCGATCGCGGCCAGCGAGACCATGACCGGCGTCTTGAAATGCGGTGGATAAAAGCTCGCGACGATGCGCGCCGACAAGGGCGAGTCGTCCTCGTCGACGATGGCGATGGGCGCGTTGTGCAGGCTTTCCGGCATGGCGGTCGCGGCCGCGTAGATGGCCACGGTGAAGGTGTAGACGATCAGCGCCAGCATCATCGGGTCGCGCGCCAGGCTCCACAGTTCCTTGACGCCAAGGCGGAAAACATTCTTGCCGCGGAGCATGCGCTCAGGCCTCCTGTTTCTTCAGCAGCACGATGGCCAGGCCGAGGATCACCGGCACGGCGACCAGCATCGGCCAGAACGACGGCGCCAGCGAAGCGAGGCCCAGCGCCTTGTTGAACACGCCGCGGCTGATCGTCAGAAAATGCGAGGCCGGGTAAATGCGGCCGATGAACGCGCCCATGCCTTCGAGCGAGGACACCGGATTGAGCAGGCCGGCGAACTGCACGCACGGCACGATGGTGCCGATCATGGTCACGAACAGGGCGGCGGTCTGGCTCTTGGTGAAGGTCGAGACGAGCAGGCCGAGACCGGTCGAACAGATCACGTAGATGAATGCGGCGAGCGCCAGCGTGGCAAAGCTGCCCTTGACCGGCACCCCGAAGACGGTGACGGCGAGGAGCGTCAGCAGCAGGAAGTTGACCATCGCCAGGACGATGTAGGGCAACTGCTTGCCGAGCAGGAATTCGCTGCGCGTGACCGGCGTCACGTAGAGGTTGATGATCGATCCGAGTTCCTTCTCGCGCACCACCGACAATGCGGCCAGCATCGCCGGAATCATCATCAGCAGCATCGGGATCACCGCCGGCACCATGGCCGGCAGGCTTCGCACATCGGGGTTGTAGCGGAAACGGGTTTCCACGCTGCTGACCACCGGCAGCTTGACCCCCAGCCGGTGCTGGGCCATATCGACCAGCCACATCTGGTGCATCGCCTGCACGTAACCGCGCACGGTTTCCGCGCGCGCCGGCATGGCGCCGTCGACCCAGGCGCCGATCTGCACCGGCGTGCCGCGCGCCACGTCGCGGGCGAAGCCGGAGGGAATTTCGACGGCCAGCGAAAGTTCGCCGCTGCGCATGCGCCGGTCGAGGTCGGCGTAATCGGAAATTGGCGGCCTCTCGATGAAGTAGCGCGACCCCGAGAGGTTGAGCGCATAGTTCTGGCTGAGCACGGTCTGGTCGCGGTCGAGCAGGGCATAGGTCAGGTTCTCGACGTCGAGGTTGATGCCGTAGCCGACGATGAACATCAGCAGCGCCGTGCCGAGCAGGGCCAGTGTGCCGCGCACCGGATCGCGCCGCAGCTCGAGCGTCTCGCGCAGCGTGTAGCTGAAGGCGCGCCCGAGATCGAAATGCCAGCTGCGCGGCCTGGGCGCCGCCGCCGTCGTCGGCGCGTTCTCGGGCGACGTATGCTCGGGCTGGCTTGCATCGAGTTGCGGGGAATGTTCCGCCGCCTCTTCGAGATAGGCGATGAAAGCCTGCTCCAGCGTTTTCGTGCCGCGCCGGCGCAGAAGCTCCGCCGGTGTGTCGCTGACCAGCACCCGCCCGGCATGCATCAGCGAAATGCGGTCGCAGCGCTCGGCTTCGTTCATGAAGTGGGTGGAAATGAAAATCGTCACGCGGTCCTTGCGCGCGAGGTCGATCATCAGTTGCCAGAACATGTCGCGCGCCACCGGGTCGACGCCCGAGGTCGGCTCGTCGAGAATCAGCATCTCCGGCCGGTGCACCATGGCCACCGCCAGCGACAGGCGCTGGCGTATGCCGAGCGGCAGATTTTCCGGCATGCTCTCGAGCGCGCTGGCAAGGCCGAAGCGCGCCGCCAGTTCGGCAACGCGCGCCGGGATTTGCACCTCGGGCAGCTGGAACAGCCGGGCGTGCAGAACCAGGTTCTGGCGCACCGACAGTTCGCCGTACAGCGAGAAGGATTGCGACATGTAGCCGACGCGCCGGCGCGTGTCGATGTCGCGCGGTTCGACTTCCTTGCCGAACAGCCAGGCCTGGCCTTCGCTGGCCTGCAACAGCCCGGTGAGCATCTTCATCGTCGTCGACTTGCCGCAACCGTTGGAGCCGAGGAAGCCGAAGATTTCGCCGCGCCGGATGCGAAAATCGACGTGGTCGACGGCGGTGAAATCGCCGAAGCGCATCGTCAAGCCCTTCGCTTCGATGGCGATGTCCTCATTCGCCGACGCCACCAGCGGCGGCACCACGACCGCGTGGTGGCCGCGCCGCTCGGCTTCGGGCAAGAGGGCGATGAAGGCTTCTTCGAGCGACCTGCTGCCGCTTTTCCTGCGCAATTCGTCGGGCGTGCCGAGCGCCAGGATCCTGCCGCCGTCCATCGCCACCAGCCAGTCGAAGCGTTCGGCTTCTTCCATGTAGGCGGTGGCGACGATCACGCTCATGCCACGGCGCGCTTTGTGGATATGGTCGATCAGATCCCAGAATTGCTTGCGCGAAAGCGGATCGACGCCGGTGGTCGGCTCGTCGAGAATCAAGAGGTCGGGGTCGTGGATCAGCGCGCAGCACAAGCCGAGCTTCTGCTTCATGCCGCCCGAGAGTTTGCTGACCGGGCGCGACAGGAAAGGCCGCAGGCCGGTGCTGCTCGTCAGTTCGTCGATGCGGCGGCGGCGTTCGGCGGCATCGTGGCCGAACAGGCGGCCGAAGAACTGCAGGTTCTCCTCGACCGACAGCGTCGGGTAAAGGTTCTTGCCGAGGCCCTGCGGCATGTAGGCGATGCGCGGACAGACGCTGTCGCGGTGGCGCGCGCTGCCCATGTCGCCGCCGAGCACCTGCAGCCGGCCCTGCTGCACGGCGCGGGCGCCGGCGAGCAGCGCCAGCAGGCTCGACTTGCCGACGCCGTCGGGCCCGATCAGCCCGGCCATGCAGGCCGCCGGGATGTTCAGGTCGATCCGGTCGAGCGCCAGCGTCTTGCCGTAGTTCAGCGTGATGGCGGACAGGCATGCGACGGGCGGCGCGGCAAGGGGTACGGAGCCGCGCGACGGTTGCATGAATGTCAATGGAATTGTCATTTGCCGCCTGGCGTCGTCATCCCGGCGAAAGCCGGAATCCATGCTTCTGGAGCACTGCTGGATCCCGGGCTCTGCACTTCCTTCGGTCGCTTTCGCCGGGATGACGGTGTTTTGGGCATCGTGGCCTTAATGAGCAGCATCTGAATGACGAAGGCATTTATGCAATCACGCTGTGCCGCGCCGCTCATTGCCCGGCCTTCAGCGCCAGTTCGGCAGGCCAGTCGGCCTGCGCATCGAGCTTGATCCAGGCCATTCCCGGCAGGCCGGCCTTGACCTGCGTCAGGTTCTTCTGCAACAAGCCGCGATCGATCTGCGCCTTGACGCGGAACATCAGCTTCTGCCGTTCGCTGGCCGTCTCCACGGTCTTGGGCGTGAATTGCGCACTGCTCGCAACGAAGGAGATTTTCGCCGGGATCACGTACTTCGGCGCGACGTCGAGAACGATGCGCACTTCACTGCCGAGTGCCAGCTTGCCGGCGACGGTTTCGACGACGAAGAAGGTCATGTAGACATCGGCCAGATCGAGCAGGTTGAGCACCTTGCCGCCGCCCGCCAGCACTTCACCGGGCTGGGCGATGCGGTATTGCACGCGACCGTCGCGCGGCGCGGTCAGCGAACTGTCGTCGATGTCGACCTTGATGCGGACGATGGTGGCGTCGGCGGCGTCGACCGTGGTGTGCGCGCCGGCGACCTGGGCGCGCGCCGCCGTGATGTTGGCCAGGGCCGCTTGTGCCTGCGCTTTGGCGGCGACGACCGCCGCCTGCGCATTGCGTACGCGCGCCCGGTCATCGTCGAGCTCCTGCTCGGACGAGGCGCCTTCGCGCGTCAGCGTTTCCGAGCGCGCCAGGCGCCGCTGCGCGGCGTCGAGTTCGCTTTCACGCTGCGCGACGACCGCCTGCACGGCTTGCCGGTCGCTTTCGCGCGCGGCGACTTGCGCTTCAGCCGTAGCGACGGCCGTGATCGATTGCTGGCGCTGGGCGCGCGCTTCGTCGCGCTGGGCTTCGAGGGTTTGCACCTGCATGTGCGCCAGCGTCTGTCCGGCGCTGACGAAGTCACCATCGGCGACGAGAATGTCCTGCACGCGTCCGGCGAACTTGGTGGAGACGTCGATCTCCGTCGCCTCGATGCGGCCGTTGCTGCTCACGAAACCTTCGCCGGGGCCCTTGGGACGCAGCAGCTGCCATGTGCCGAGCGCGGCGGCGACGAGAACGGCGCCGATCACGACGGGGACCAGCCACTTCCGCCAATGCTCGAAGCGCGAGACGGCCACCGCGGCAACTGCCGGCGGCGTTTCCGGCTGGGTCCGTGGATTGGCAGCCGGCTGTTTTTCGGGCGCAGTTTCGGCAGCGATCGACACGGGTGGCGTCACGGCTTTGGCTTGCGCTTCGACCGGCGGCGCAGGTGCGGCCGGGCGATCTGCCACGGCGGCGGGTGCGGCCACCGAAACATCGGCCGGCACGGAGTTATCCGCGGTGATCACCGGCGCAGATGCTGCGGTGCCGGGCGGCGGAACGGTGACGGTGACCGTGACGGTGAACGGGGCGGTGCTGGATACATTGCTGTTCATGGGGCGCTCTTGCCTCGCGTGGGGTTGGCCGGATCGGCGTCAGGCAGTGCAACAAAATCCATCGCCCCGCCGCCCAGCGCCGCATACAGCCGGACGCGGTTGGTCAGCAAGGCGCGGCGCGTTTGCACGAGTTGCTGCGCCACGGTGAGCAGCTCGCGCTGGGCGTCGAGAACGTCGAGAAAAGCGGAGGCGCCGCTGGCGTAGCGCAATTTGGCCAGCCGCGCCCGCTCGGTCTGCGTCGCCAGCGCGGTGCGGGCGATGAGCAGTTGCCGTTCCAGCCAGAGGCGCGACGAAAGCGCGTCGGAAACATCGCGGAAGGCGAGCTGCACGGTCTTCTCGTAATTGGCCACCGCCAGGTCACGACGCACTTCGGCAAGGGTGAGGTCGTTGCGCCGGCGGCCGCCGTCGAAGATCGGCAGCGAAATGCTCGGCAGGAATGTCCAGGCCAGGCTGCCCGAAGCAAACAGGCCGGCGAGTTCGAGGCTGGCCGTGCCGGCCGAGCCGGTCAGCGCAATGCGCGGAAAGAAGGCGGCGCGCGCCGCGCCGATGTTGGCGTTGGCTGCTTTCAACTGATGTTCGGCGGCGACGATGTCGGGTCGTTGCAGCAACAGGTCGGAGGGCAGGCCGGGGCGCAATTCGCGCAGCGTGGTGGTCTCATCGAACTGGCCCTGCTCCGGCGTCAGCGCCGCCGGCGCGCCGACCAGCAGGGTCAGGGCATTGAATTGCAGGGCCCGCGCCTGTTCGAGCTCGGCGGCAAGCGCCTGGGCCTGGGTCAGCAGGGTTTGCACCTCGGTCAGGTTGAAGCGCGAGGTCGAGCCGACCTCGACACGGCGCGTGAAGATCCGGTAACTCTCTTCGCGGCTGGCCGTGGTCTGGCGCGCCAGCGCAATGCGCTCATTGAATTCACGCAGGACGAGATAGGTATTGGCGACCTCCGCGACCAGGCCGAGAGCGGCCGCACGGCGCGCCGCATCGGTGCCCAGATAGTTTTCCAGCGCAGCGTCCTCGAGGCTGCGCACGCGGCCCCAGAAATCGATCTCCCAGCTCGCCAGGCCGAGGCCGACCTGGTACTCGCTGGCGATCAGCGGCTGGCCGGTCAGGCTCAGGTCGGCCGGTGTGCGTGAGCGGCTCTCGTCGGCGCTGGCGAGTATCGTGGGAAAGCGCTCGGCGCGCTGGATTCCGTAGGTGGCGCGCGCTTCCTCGACGCGCAGCACCGCGCTGCGCAGGTCGCGGTTGTTGGCTAGCGCCAGCGTGATCAGCGCCTGCAGCTGCGGGTCGGTGAAGTAATCACGCCAGCCGATGGCCGCGGCGCTGGCGCCC
>CAIXAY010000253.1 GCA_903917505.1 uncultured beta proteobacterium
ACTGCTCCGGCATCTTGCCGATATCGAGGACACCGTCAACCTGATCACCATCCCGGCGTCCTTCGGCGACATGTTTTACGATCTGCGCATGCACATCGAGTTTGTCCGCGCGAGCCTGCTGGCGAAACAGGAACAGGAATCCCCGCAATAAGGGACAGGCGGCGGATCAATGGATATTTCCCAGCTCAGCGAATCTCTGCAGCGCGACGCCGTCTGGATCGTTTTCGTAAACGTTCTGTTGCAGCAGGCGGGGCTTCCGGTGCCTGCGGTTCCGACCTTGCTGCTGGCCGGCAGCCTGGCCGCGACCTCGGGGCAGCTCGGCCCGGTGCTCGCCGCGGCGATTCTCGCCTCGGTGCTGGCCGACTGGCTCTGGTACCTGGCCGGACGGGCCTTCGGCTATCGTGTCCTGTCGGCCTTGTGCCGCATGTCGATCAACCCCGGCTCCTGCGTCAGCCAGACCGAGGACCGCTTCAACCGCTGGGGACCCGGTTCGCTGGTGCTCGCCAAGTTCATTCCCGGCTTCTCCACCGTTGCCCCGCCAATCGCCGGTTCGCTGCGCATGGCGCTGCCAGGCTTCCTGCTCGCCGCGGCCGCGGGCGCCGCCCTGTGGGCCGGGCTGGCCCTGGCCACCGGCTGGGTCATGCGCGACGAAGTGCGCGCCGCGATCATCGCATTGGAGAAAAACGCGGGAATTGCCACGAGCGCGCTGGCCGTGGCGATCGCGGCCTGGCTCGGCTGGAAGCTGTTGCAGAAGCATCGCTTCCGCAAGCTGTCGGCGTTGCCGCACATCACGCCGGCCGAACTCCTGGCCGTCCGGGAGTCGCAGCAGCCCCTGCTCCTCCTTGACCTGCGCGGCAGCCGCATGATCGCCGAAACCGGCGCCATCGCCGGAGCCAGCGTCGCCGACCACGAGCACCTGCTCGATGCCGTCGCGGCGTGGCCCAAGACCCGGCCTATCGTCACCCTTTGCGCCTGCCCCGAGGATGCGGGCGCCATCCAGGCCGCGCATCGCCTGCTCGACGAAGGCTATCTGTCGGTGCGGCCACTCAGGGGCGGCTACGAAGCGTGGCTGGCGTTCATCGCGTCCCGCGCCACGACGGCGCCGGACGCGCCGCGCAAGCCGGATCGCCCGGCAGGCCGCGACGCAGGCTGAGCGGCACGCGCGGCGGGCGGCGGCCGGCGCCGGCGAACCCCAGGCAGTGCTCGCAGTCGAAGCTGCTCACGCTGATCTCATGGGGGTCACCATGCCTGCGACACCTGAAAGCACGGCGAGCGTGCTGCAATCGCTTTCGTGGCTCGCCGCGATCGTCGCGGTCGGCTTCGGCGCCTGGAAATACTTCGACGAGAGCCGCGAAAAACGGCTTTGGGAGAAAGCCAAGCTGGCCAAGGAAATGCTGACCGACCTGAGCGCCGACCTCGAGGCGATCAACGCCTCCTACATGCTCGGCGCGTGGACCGGCCGGTGGTACGAGCGCGAGGAAAACGGCATCAAGGTCTCGTTCCAGGCCACGCAGGCGCAAGTCGCCGCGGTGCTCGATCCGGCCCGGGTCGCGCAATCGAACAACGAGCAGTATGTTCGCCAGTGTTTCGATGAACTCTTCTACCACCTCGACCTGTGCACCGGCGCGGCGCGCAGCGGACTCGTCGAGTGGACGGACATCAAGCCGCTCTTCGTCACCCTCTTCGCCGGCGTCGAGCGTGCCATGCTCGAACCGCTCAGGAAGTATGCCAGCTTCTCGAGATATTACCGGGCCGAATCGGTGCTCGAAGAACTGGTCGAAGCCGCCCTCAGCAAACCGCCTCCCGCCGAAGCGCCGCCAGGTTTTACGCGCTGCTGAGCGGGGCCGTCGGGTCGCTGCATTTCGTCCTCGTCGCCTCGGGCGCGTCCGGCGCAGCGCCCGCACAAGGCTTCCCGCGCCGCGATGCGCCGCCGCAAGGGCCCCGTCAAGGCCGGCGTTCGCGACTCATTCTAATTATCCGACATCATCAGGCCCTTTGCGCTATTGTTGGTCCCTTCGGCGTATAAGTCAGGAAACAAGAACGCCATGCAAAGCGCAGCGCGCTACCGCACCTTCCTCGACGACCAGACCGAGCTGATCGGCCGCTTCCTCGCCGATGGCACGTTGACCTTCGTCAATGAAGTCTATGCCCGCTTTTTCGGCCAGACGGTGGCTCAACTCGTCGGCAGCAAGTGGCATCCCAAAGCCCATCCGGACGACATCGCCCTGATCGCGGCGAAGCTCGATACCCTGTCGCCGGACCGGCCGGTGGTCGAAATTGAAAATCGGGTGTATTCGGGCACGGGCGAGCTTCGCTGGATGCAGTTCGTCAATTGCGCCTTCTTCGACGCCGATCGGCGGCTCGTCGAGATTCAGTCGGTCGGGCGCGACATCACCGAGCGAAAGGAAATTGAAAAAGCGCTCAGCCGGGTCAGCGAAAAGAATCTTGCGCTTCTGCGCAACGCCAGTGACGGGATCGGCATTCTCGATGCGCAAGGCTGCGCCATCGAGGTCAGCAACTCGTTCTGCACGATGCTCGGCTACTCGCGCGCCGAGATGCTGGGCATGCACGCTTCCCGCTGGGAGGCCAAGTTCGCAGGCGAGGACTTGGATCGCATCGTTGCAGAACACCTCGCCGCAGGCGAGCGGAAACAGCTTGAGACGCGTATCCGGCGAAAGGACGGGGCGATCTTCGACGTCGAGGTCAGCACCTTCCCGCTGGAACTGGATGGCCAGCCCGTGCTCTATTGTTCTGCGCGTGAGATCACGGAACGCAAAGCAAACGAAAGAAGGATTGCCGACCTGCTCGATGAGCAGCAGGCAATTCTCGACAGCCACCTGGTCGGCCTGGTGTGGGTCAGGAATCGCCAGATCCTCTGGGCCAACGCCGCCTTCGCAACGATGTTCGGCTATTCCGGGGACGAGCTTGTCGGAAAGTCGACACGGGTCATTTACCCGACCGATGAAGCCTATTACGCGTTCGCCGACAAGGCGCTGCCGGTTATCCAGAGCGGCAAGGTCTACCGGACCGAGATTGAACAGGTCCGCAAGGACGGAAGCCCGGGCTGGTACGAAATCAGTTGCGGATTGCCGCATCCCGGCGCCGAAGAGCAAATCTGCGTGTTCATCGATCGCACGGAAAACAGGCGCCTGCGCGACGAACTTGAACAGCACCGGGTTCATCTGCAACGCGAGGTCGAAGCGCGCACCGCGGACCTCTCGCTGGCCAAGGACGCGGCCGAAGCGGCCAATCACGCCAAGACGGCTTTCCTGGCCAACATGAGCCACGAGTTGCGCACGCCACTGAACGGCATCATGGGCATGACGGCGGTGGCTCTGCGCAGCACCGACGACCCCAGACAGAAGGACCATCTGAACAAGGTATTGCAGTCGTCGGAGCGACTGCTTGGCCTGATCAACAACATTCTCGACATCGTCTGGATCGAATCCGAGCGCTTCGACCTGAAGCCAACGAACTTCGAACTGCATGACATTCTGGAAAAGCTGACCCAACAGCAGGGGGCCATGGCGCGAAGCAAAGGGCTTGAGTTCGCCATCGACCTTGCCCCTGAATTGGCGCGGCGACCGCTCAATGGCGATGCCCTTCGCCTGGGTCAGCTGCTGGCCCACCTGACCGGCAACGCGATCAAATACACGGACAGCGGAACGGTCATCGTGCGCATCGCCGTGGCCGAAGAGACTCAGGCCGATGTTCTGCTGCGCTTTGAAATAAGAGACACCGGCATCGGGATTTCGGCGGAACAGCAAAAGCGTCTCTTCACCGCATTCGAGCAGGCCGACACCTCCCTGACCCGCAGGCACGGTGGAACCGGGCTGGGGCTCGCGCTCAGCAAGCGGTTGGCAAAAGCCCTGGGCGGCAGCATCGGCGTCGAAAGCGGGCCTGGCGGGGGCAGCGTCTTCTGGTTCTCCGCCCGCCTGGCCAAGATCGCGCGACTGATCGATGGCGAGCCTTTGAAAGACCCGCGCTGCGCCGAAAAGGCATTGATCGCTTCGTGCACAGGGGCGCGCATTCTGCTGGCCGAGGACGAACCCTTCAATCAGGAGGTGACCAAGATCCTGATGGAAGAAGCCGGCCTGCGTGTCGACGTGGCCGACGATGGCGCGGCGGCCGTGGCGATGTCGGCAAAGACCGACTACGACCTGATCCTGATGGACTTGCGCATGCCCGTTCTGAGCGGCGTCGAGGCCACCCGGCAGATTCGCCGGCTGCACGGTCGAGCGAAGACGCCGATCCTGGCCTTGACCGCCAGCGTCTTCACCAAGCACAGCGACGAATGTTTCGCGGCCGGGATGAACGATTTCATCGGCAAGCCGGTCGGTCCGGAACTCTTGTTCGCGACACTGCTTAAATGGCTGGAAAAGACCGAAAGTTAGCGACCTCGTGCTGGCAGCGAGATCACGCGGCTCGCTCTTCGTATCCGCGGCGCGCCTTGGCGCTTCTGTTCAGCGGCGGCCCGGCCGGCCTTGCGGAAAAATGACGGCTTCGCTACATTTTTTTGGCGACTCGCGGTAAGATCATCGGCTTCAACAAAGCGTCTGACAGGGAGTGGCGGAATGTTATGAAAAGGATTTCGTGGCCTTTGTTCAGTCTGACGATCGTCATTCTCGGCTTCCTGGCCTGGATCACCGACGGAATCACTCTCGAAGGCGAGCGCACCATTTATACCCCGCAATGCCAGGGCGGCGAGTGGCAGGGAAGCACCTGCACCGGCAAGCTCGTCGCCGGCGATCGTTATCGTTTCCGGGCGCTGCGGGCACACAACGAGGTCTTCTTCTGGACGTCGGGAGCGACGGGGCAATCCGGGAAATTCACGGATTGCGTGATCAAGGATGGGCGGAATTGGAAATGCAATCCGAACGCCGAACTTTCCCGGACGATCACCCGGGAAATGGTGCGCGGCTGCCCGGTCGCGGATGCCTCGGGACAGGCGCTGCCATTCCATCAGATTTCCAAGTTTCGCTGGATGATTTTGAATCTGGGCATTCCTACGGGGAATGCAGTCAGCGAGCCGAAGACCAACTGAAACCGCAACAGCGGCCGTTGATGCCCGACGATAGCCCCTGCGGGGACAAGCGCTGAATCGATTGCGCTGCGCAGCGGCTTCGACTGTCTGAAATCGCCGGCAACCAGCCCCGGCCGGGCCCCGGCCGGGAAATCGATTGAGCTACGCTATGTCGCGAGGGACCCATGGCCTGCAACCCCGAAGTACTGAAGGAAGTTCCACTCTTTGCCCTGCTCGACGACGACGAACTGGCGGTCCTGGCCAGCCAGGTCGAACTGCGCAATTTCAAGCCGCGCCAGAGAATCTACCGGATGGGCGATCGGAGCGAACGCGCCTTCATCATGGTATCCGGTTCCGTCGAAGTGACGACCATCGACGAGGACAACCAGATCGTCGTGCTGGACATGCCGAGCCACGGCGAGGTATTCGGCTTTGCGGCAATGCTCGCGCACACCGAACACCACACCAATGCCACGGCGATCGACGACACCGAGTGCATCGAGCTCGACCTCAACGACATCACCGTCCTGCTCAGGAAGAAACCGGATGCCGGCCTCGACTTGATGAGCGTCATGGGCAAGCAGTTCCATGCCACTGAAAGGCTTGTCCGCCTGCGCGCCGCGCGCAATCCGAACGACGTGATCGAGGACGCGGAAACCGTCGGCGAGCGGATCGCCGACGTGGTGGCCAGCTTCGGCGGCTCGTGGACCTTCATCGTCAGCTTCGCCGCGGTGCTCGCCGTGTACGCGGCGATCAACGTCGAACTCGGCGGCGAGGCCTGGGATCCCTACCCCTTCATCCTGCTCAACCTCTTTCTGTCGATGCTCGCCGCGATCCAGGCGCCGGTCATCATGATGAGCCAGAACCGTCAGGACAAGAAGGACCGCCTGCGCAGCGAACTGGATTTCGAAGTCAATCGCCGGGCGCACGCGGAGATCCAGGGGCTCGCCCACCGCATCAACATGCTGCACGACAAGATCGACGACGTCGATGAGCTGGTCCGCAAGTCTAAGGATGAGCCGGGCGGCAAGCAGCCAGCCTAGGCCAAGCGCCGGCCTCAGCGCGCCACGAGCACGGCGCAGGGGGCGTGGTTGATGACGTGCTTGGCCACCGATCCGATCAGCCAGCGGTCGAGAAAGGTGCCGCCGCGATGACCGACGACCACCATGTCGGCTTGCCATTCCTCGGCGTGCCGGATGTTCTGCTCGGCCGGATGGCCGACGACCACTTCAAAGCGGACGACAATGCGCTTCTTCGCGCTCGCGGCATGCAGCG
>CAIXAY010000254.1 GCA_903917505.1 uncultured beta proteobacterium
TGAAACAGGGAACCGCTCGCATACGCGCGGTGACGCCGCGCCAAAAGCGCAGGGCGGGTCGCGGTCGTCTTTGCGCTGGATCAGAAACGCGACTAGGCACACTGCCTTACGCAATTGCCCGCGCAATGCAGCGCGGCGGAGCCGCGGCCATCACGCTCCGCGCGGCCGGGCAGGTCGCGCGGTCTTCGTCGTCGGCCCTCGCACGCAACGCCGAAGCGCGCGGGCGCGGGCGTCAAAGGCAAGAATGTGCAGTCAGTCCTCGCGCGCCAGCAACGTGTCGGCGTCGTAGTTTTCGCCGATCGACATCGCGCAGATGCCGGACAGGTGCCGATAGGGCAGGCCCGATTCCTCGGCCCAGGCGTTGAACTGGGCCTGCACCTTGGCGAGGTCGCGCTTCGACGTGATCACCTCGGCAACATCGAGACCGGCGTCGCGCAGGCACGCGACCACGTCGCGCGAGGTCACGAAGGCGTCCCAGCCGATGAAGCGCAACAACATCTGGCCGGTGATGCCGCCGAGCCGGCTGCCGCGTTTCGCCAGCAGGTCCAGCAATCCGATCTGGTCGGACGACGGCCAGTCGGCCAGGAACCGGCCGAAGCTGCCGTGCTTCTGCGCCACGTCGGCAATGAAGCCGGCATTGGCGCGCACCGACATGATCTTGGCGCCGTTGCGCACGATGCGCGTATCCTTCGTCAGGCCGTCCCAGAACTCGTCGGGCTGGAACAACAGCCGGCGCGGTTCGAAGCCGAGGAATGCCTGCTCGAACCCGGGCCATTTCGTCTTGATCACGCTCCAGGCGAAGCCGGCCGAGAACACGCGTCGGGTCATCTCCGCCAGGACGCGGTCATCGCCCAGCTTTGCCAGCGCCTTGCGGTCGGGCCTGGGCGGCAACAGGCGCTCCAGCGCCTTGACGCCGCCCTTGCGCTTCTCGGCGCGGGCCCGGATGGTCTTGAACGATGTCACGATGCGGCACCCCGGAGCGTTTGCGGCGAAGGAGATCAGCAGTAACTGGCAGCTAGTAGATGGGGTAACGGGCCGGCCGGGTGCGAGCAAGCCGCTTGTTCTGCGTTCGCCGGCGGGACCCGGGGCAGGTCGGGCGGGTCGCAGGACGACATCCTCAGTATACATTCTCATGGAGGTGTAACCGAACGGCTGTCCGATACGAACTGACAGTCAGGGGGCGCATTCGTGACGTCGAACGAGGCCGAGCTGAAGGAGCTGATGCTGGCGAGCCTGACGGGCGACGCCGCGGCGCATCGCGCCTTGCTCGGCCGGCTCAGCGGCCATTTGCGCGCCTACTACAAGGGCAGGCTCGGACGCATCGGGCGCAGCGCTTCCGAAGCCGAGGACCTGATGCAGGAAGCCCTGATGGCGATCCACACAAGGCGCCATACCTACGACCCGGCGGAACCGCTGACACCCTGGGTGCATGCGATCGCGCGCTACAAGCTGATCGACCATCTGCGGCAGACGCGCGGCTCGCTCGCGGACGTGCCGGTCGAGGAGGCCAGCGACATCGTCGCGCAGGACGATCATGTCGGCGCGGAAAGCGCCTACGACTTGGCCCGCCTGCTGCAGGCGCTGCCGGACAAGATGCGCCGCGCGATCCAGACGGTCAAACTGGACGGCCTGAGCGTCACCGAGGAGGCGGCCAAGTGCGGCATGTCGGAATCGGCCGTGAAGGTGAACGTGCATCGTGGATTGAAAGCGTTGGCGGCGGCGATCGCCGGAAAGAAGACCCCCTGAGGACCGACGACCTGATCACCATGCTCAGCACCAATGTCGAACCCGTCGATTCCCGGCGGGTCGGTCGCATCATCCGCGCCGCGTTGGCGCTCGGCGCCGCAGCGGTGGTGCTGCTCGTCCTGGCCGCGCTCGGCGTTCGCGGCGATGCCGGGCAGGGCCCGGTTCTCGCCGCCGTCATCGCCAAGCTCGGATTTACTCTTCTGGTCCTGGTCGTGGCGTCGCATTACCTGATCAAGCTCGCGCGCCCCGGCGGCGAGCGAAGCATCTCTACTTTGGGAATCATTCTGCCGTTCGTCGCCATCATGCTGCTCGCCGTGGCCAGCCTGAGCATTGCGCCGCATTCGCACTGGCGCGGGCTCATCCTCGGCGACCAGTGGCTCGAATGCGTGGTCTCGATCCCGCTGATCGCCATCGTACCCTTCGCGGTGATCATAGGCGCGGTTCGCCAGACGGCGCCGACCGATCTGGCGCGCGCCGGCGCGATCGCGGGGCTTGTTGCCGGCTGCCTGAGCGCGACCGGCTACGCGCTTCACTGCACCGACGATTCGGTTCCGTTCGTGGCGATCTGGTACGGCGGTACGATTGCGCTGTGCACCCTTCTCGGATGGAAGCTCGGCCCGCGCCTGCTGCGGTGGTAATTCCGTTGCGCGCGCGCGCGGATGATCTCGGCGCGGCACCATATGCCCAATTCTTAGGCCCTCCGTCAGCGTTGCGGCAATTTCGCAACGACAGGCCGGCGAGGCGACGCGGGCTTTGCGCAAAAACCGACGTGAAATAGACGCCTTGGGAGGCTGCAGGCGGCGCGCGCCCCATTGGCACGGCGCTTGCGTTGCATGGCGCGGGAATGGTCAGAGCACGCTGGGGCAACGAACATGCGGGCATATGTCTGGGTCGCCGCCGCCGTCCTGTCGTCGGTGCTGCCGATCGCATCGGCCTCGGCGACCGTCCTCATCAGCAACGACAACGGCGGCAAGATGGAGGACTACACCGCGCGCTACCGGCACCTCCGCCAATCCGGCGAGCCGGTCGTCATCGACGGCACGTGCATGTCGGCATGCACCATGGTGCTCGGCTTCGTGCCGCGCGAGCGCGTTTGCGCCACCGGCAATGCGGTGCTTGGGTTCCATGCCGCCTGGGAGTTCGACAGGTCCGGCGCGCGCATCGCGAGCCCGTCGGGAACGCGCGACCTGATGCGGACCTATCCGGCGGCGGTGCGGGCGTGGATCGTGCGCCATGGCGGCTTGACGCCGACCATGATGTTCCTGCGCGGCCGCGATCTTTCCGCCATTGTGGCGCCATGCGACCAACCCACGCGCGCTGCCGGCGCTGCA
>CAIXAY010000255.1 GCA_903917505.1 uncultured beta proteobacterium
CACAGCGCTTCCCCGATCTTGTCCTCGCCAGCGTATCGACCGACGCGGCGGCATCTGACTGGAATCACGCGCTTGGAGGTAGCGGACATGAGATCTACGTTGTTGATCCGTTCGGTCAAGTCATGATGCGCTACAGCAACCCGATCGAGACGCGCGGCGTTTTCAAGGATCTCGAACGCCTGTTGAAGTACTCGTGGATCCGTTAGGCAAACATGTTGAAAAGGTTCCTCATGCCCGCAAGAAAACAGACGACCGTTCCCGCCAGCGACCACGCGCTGCCTACGGTTTTGGCCAACGACGCGCTTGGCGCCGCCCGCCCGATAATCCAGCGCCTCGCCGATTTCTATGCGCTGTGCAAGCCGCGCGTCAACAGCTTGATCGTGTTCACGGCGATGATCGGAATGTTCCTCGCCTCGCCGGGCTTTCCGCCGCTGGCGCTGTTTCTCGCCGCCTCGATCGGCATCGCCCTGGTGGCCGGCGCCGCGGCGGCAATCAACTGTCTGGTCGAGCGAACCGTAGACGCGCTGATGACGCGTACCCGCCGGCGCGCGACGGTGAGCGGCATGCTGACCGCCGGCGAAACGCTGGCCCTGGCGACGCTGATGGGCGCCGCCGGACTGTGGCTGCTGCAAACGCTGGTTAACACGCTGACCATGTGGCTCACGCTCGCCACCTTTCTCGGTTATGCGGTGATCTACACGCTGATCCTTAAACCGGCGACGCCGATGAATGTGGTCATCGGCGGCGCGTCGGGCGCCATGCCACCGCTGCTTGGCTGGGCGGCGATGACGGGGAATGTCGGTCCCGAGGCGCTGGCGCTGTTCCTGATCATCTTCATCTGGACGCCGCCGCATTTCTGGGCGCTCGCCTGCTATCGCCGCGACGACTACGCCAAAGCCGGGCTGCCGATGCTGCCGGTCACGCACGGCATCAAGTTCACCTGCCTGCACAGCCTGCTTTACGTCATCATGCTCAGCGGCGCGACGGTGCTCCCCTATACCATCGGCATGAGCGGGCCGTGTTACCTCGCCGCGGTGCTGGCGCTCGATGCGGTTTTCCTTACCTACGCCTATCGTCTCTGGCGCCGCTACAGCGATGCGCTGGCGCGGCGCACTTTCCGCTGGTCGATCATTTATCTGACCCTGCTCTTCGTCGCTCTGCTTGCCGATCACTTCCTCTGAGCGACCATGCGCTGCTATCGCCCGCTGCTGCTTGCCGCAACGCTTTTGGCTTTTGCCGTGGTGACGCTGGGCGCCTATGTGCGCCTCTCGGATGCCGGACTCGGCTGCCCGGATTGGCCTGGCTGTTACGGCCAGTTGGTCGGCGTTCCCCACGCGGCGCACGAACGGGCCGCGGCCGACGCCGCTTTTCCCGACCGGCCGCTCGTTGCGCACAAGGCATGGAAAGAGATGGTGCATCGCTACTGCGCCGGCACCCTCGGCCTACTGATCGCGCTGATTGCCGCCCTGGCCTGGCGACAGCGCCGCGTACTGGGGCAATCTCCGGCACTGCCGACCTTGCTCGCCGGCATCGTCGTGTTCCAGGCGCTGCTCGGCATGTGGACCGTCACCGAACGGCTCAAGCCGATGGTGGTCAGCGCGCATCTCCTGGGCGGCATGACAACGCTGGCCCTGCTCGTCTGGCTGCTGCTGCGCCAGCGGCCGCGAGCGCAAGTGCCGCCGGCCGAGGGGCTGATGCTGCCCGCCGCGATGGCGCTGCTCGTGGTGGCCATGCAAATTGCGCTCGGTGGCTGGGTGAGCAGCAACTACGCGGCGCTGGCCTGCAGTGATTTTCCGACCTGCCTCGGCGCCTGGCTGCCGGAAATGGATTTCGCGGCTGCTTTTCAGTTGCATCGCGACCTTGGCCAGAACGCCGACGGTACGCTACTTTCGAACGCGGCGCTGACCGCCATCCACTGGTCACACCGCTGCGGCGCGCTGATCGTCGCGCTGCTCGTCGGGCGGCTGGCCTTTCTCTTGTCATGCCGGCCCAACTGGGGCCGCTGGGGCCTGCTGCTCGGTGTCGCGCTTGGCGTGCAGATCGCCGTCGGCATTGCCAACGTGCTGTTGCTCTTGCCGCTACCGCTCGCTGTGGCCCATAACGCCGGCGCTGCCTTCCTGCTTTGCGTGACGCTGGCGCTCAACGTCAGGCTTTGGCAAACCGCCGGCGCGGCGACGAATTTGGCTTCGGCTTCGCCAGCGGAATCGGAACCGCAGCTAGGAGAGCGTGCCGCTGGCTAGATGCTTGCCCTGCTGCGCCAAGCCGTCCTGATCGTTCGCACCGAAGCAGACTAAGCCGCCAAGGCGGCCAGGAGTTTTCCGTGGATGCCGCCGAAACCGCCATTGCTCATCACCAGAATCTGGTCGCCGTTCCGCGCCACGGCGACGATGCGCTTTACCAGTTCACCGAGATCGTCGGCGACGATGGCCTTTTCGCCGAGCGGCGCGAGCGCCTCGCCGGCATCCCAGCCGAGGTTGGCGCTATAGCAAAAAACCCGGTCGGCTTCGGCGAGGCTCGCCGGGAGCTGCGCCTTCATCACGCCGAGCTTCATCGTGTTCGAGCGCGGCTCGAGAACGGCCAGAATGCGCGGCGCGTCGGCGCCGGCGCCTACCTTGCGCCTAAGCCCGGCAAGCGTCGTGGCGATCGCCGTCGGATGATGGGCAAAATCGTCATAGACGCTGACGCCGCGCACCGTTCCGCGCAACTCGAGCCGGCGCTTGACGTTGTCGAAGCGCGACAGGGCCTGCAAGCCCTGATCGAGGGGCACGCCGACATGGCGCGCGGCAAGCAATGCGGCGACGGCATTGGCCCGGTTATGTTCGCCGTTCAAGCGCCACACCGTTTCGCCGATTTCTTCGCTGCCGCGCAACAGGCGCAACGAACCGTCGGCATCGCTGCCGGCACAGCGCCAGCCCGAAGGCTCGTTGAAGCGCTCGACCGCGGCCCAGCAACCGCGCGCGAGCACCCGCTCGAGACTGGCTTCGGCGGCGTTGCTGACAAGCAGGCCGTTACGTGGGATTGTGCGCACAAAGTGGTGAAATTGTGTCTCGATGGCCGCAAGATCGGCGAAGATGTCCGCATGATCGAATTCGAGATTGTTCAGGACCGCAGTCCGTGGGCGGTAATGGATGAATTTCGAGCGTTTGTCGCAAAATGCGGTGTCGTATTCGTCCGCTTCGATGACGAAGAACGGAGAATCGCCCGCGGGCAAACGTGCCGACACGCCAAAATTCAGCGGCACGCCACCGATCAGAAAGCCGGGATTGAGACCGGCGTCCTCAAGGATCCAGGCCAGCATCGCCGAGGTCGTCGTCTTGCCGTGAGTGCCCGCGACAGCCAGAACCCAGCGCCCTTGCAATACATTGTCGGCGAGCCACTGCGGGCCGGAAAGATAGGGCAAGCCGCGGTCGAGAACTTCTTCAAGCAACGGGTTGCCGCGCGAAATGGCGTTGCCGATCACGTAGCAATCGGGCGTCAGGGCGACTTGTTCCACGCCGTAGCCATCGATAAGGTCGATGCCGGCTGCCTCGAGCTGGGTGCTCATCGGCGGATAGACGGCGCTATCGCAACCGCTGACGCGATGCCCTGCAGCCCTCGCCAACTGGGCGATTCCGCCCATGAAGGTGCCGCAGATGCCGAGAATGTGAATATGCATTGAGAAAATCCAAGTTAGAATTGATCGACTCGCAGGCGCAAGAGGCCGAGCGAATTGTACCCCCGCCGAAACGACAGCCATTCGACGCCGTGCATCGTGCCGACGGCAATTTTCAGCAGCGATTGAGCCATGACCAAACGCCGTGACCACGCAAACCCTTCGCAGCAGCGCGCACGCATCGCCGGCGTCGCGGCCCGCCTGATTTCCGAGAACGGCATCACCGACTACGCGCTGGCCAAGCGCAAGGCGGCACAGAGCCTGGGGCTGCCGGAAAACACCCAGTTGCCGGAAAACAGCGAGGTCGAGACCGAGTTGCGCAGCTTTCATCGCTTGTTCCATGACAAGGAACAGGCTGCAACGCTTGCCCATTTGCGGCAAAAAGCCTGCGAAATTATGGCGATCGTGCAGCGATTTGTACCTTATCTGACGGGCTCAGTTCTCGACGGCACGGCCGGCCGCTATGCTGAAATCGATATCCAGCTCTTTACCGACAGCGCGAAGGATGTCGAAATCTTTCTACTCAACGAAAAGATAGACTACGAACACAGCACACCGCGCTCCGACCGGGCGGAAGCGGTATTGACCCTCCACAGCGATGGCATCCCGGTCAATCTGATCGTCTATCCGTCGCGCGAGGAGCGCATCACCTATCGAACCCGCGACGGACGGATTCGGCCGCGGGCGCGCCTCGAAGCCGTAAACAAACTCGTGCTTGCCACCGCTCAGGAAACACCATGAAAAGCGACAAGCGCAATGTTCTCATTCTTGCCGTCGTGACAATCGCCGTCCTGGCTGGTGTTTATGCCGGGATAGCGGGGCGCGGAGAACGAACCCAGGCTACGACGATTACTTCGACATCCACCGCGCGCCTGTTTGCGACGCGCCTTAGTGACAGCACTGGGAAGGTGCAGGATCTTGCGCAGTGGCGCGGCCAAACGTTGGTGCTCAACTTCTGGGCGACATGGTGTGAACCCTGTCGCGACGAAATGCCGGCACTTTCCCGGCTAAATGAACGATTTTCGCCTAAAGGCGTTAATTTTGTAGGGATCGCGCTCGATACTCCGGATAACGTCGCCGATTTTGCGAAAAAGCTGGCGGTTAGCTATCCGCTGCTGATTGCCGGGCCGGAAGGGATCGAATTGTCGCAAGACCTCGGCAACACGCGTTCTGCGCTGCCCTATACTGTGGTTCTCGGCCCCCGCGGCGACGCACTGCTGACCCGGTTGGGGCGGGTCTCGGAGACTGAACTGGCGGCACTCCTGCAAAAGCCAGCCGGACCTTGAAGCCGGCTTGCTGGACAAAATGCACCGATTTGCGGCAAACTGCAGCTATATGACGCTATTCCTTGGCGATTCAACTCATCCACGCCCATAGAAGTTGACGCTTGCGTCCTCGTGCGAGGGCACCCAATCCCGCCAAGAATATTTTGTGACAAGCAGGCCGGTTCCCGCTCGTGATGTCATATTTGAAGGAGATGCTTGATGGATTTGCGTAAACTCAAGAAATTGATCGATCTGGTCGAAGAATCCGGAATTACGGAACTTGAAGTAACGGAGGGCGAGGAGAAAGTCCGGATTGTCAAGCAATCTGCCGCCCAGCCTGTTCACGCCGTGCATCATGCCGCGCCGCAATTTGTGCCAGCGCCAACACCTACCGTATCGGCCCCCGTGGAAGCGGAAAAGGCCAGCCTGCCGGAAGGCCGGGTCATCAAGTCGCCGATGGTTGGCACCTTCTATCGCTCGGCGAGCCCGGGGTCGGATCCTTTTGTCGAGATCGGCAGCGTGGTCAAGGCCGGCGAAGCGCTATGCATCGTCGAAGCCATGAAATTACTCAACGAGATTGAGTCGGACTGCGCCGGAACGGTGAAAGCCATCCTGGTCGAGAATGGCCAGCCGGTCGAATACGGCGAACCGCTGTTCATCATCAGCTAGGGAAAGGTTTCCGCCATGTTCGGAAAAGTCCTTATCGCCAATCGCGGCGAAATCGCCCTGCGCATCCAGCGCGCCTGTCGCGAACTGGGTATCAAGACGGTGGTGGTGCACTCCGAGGCCGACCGCGATGCCAAATACGTGAAGCTTGCGGACGAGTCGGTCTGCATCGGTCCACCCCCTTCCAATTTAAGTTACCTCAACGTGCCGGCGATCATTTCGGCCGCCGAGGTCACCGATGCCGAGGCCATCCACCCGGGCTACGGTTTTCTTTCGGAGAACGCCGATTTTGCCGAACGGATAGAGTCTTCGGGTTTTGTCTTCATCGGTCCGCGCCCCGAAACGATTCGCCTGATGGGCGACAAGGTTTCGGCCAAGGATGCGATGAAAGCGGCCGGCGTTCCCTGCGTTCCCGGCTCGGAAGGTGCGCTGTCTGAAGACCCCAAGGAAATCATCCGAGCCGCCAAGACGGTCGGTTATCCGGTGATCATCAAGGCCGCGGGCGGAGGCGGCGGGCGCGGCATGCGCGTGGTGAATACCGAGGCGGCACTGCTGCATGCGGTTGCGCTGACCCGCTCGGAAGCCCAAAGCTTTTTCGGCAATCCGAACGTTTACATGGAGAAGTATCTTGAGAACCCGCGGCACATTGAAATTCAGGTGCTGGCCGACAGTTTCAAGAACGCCGTTTATCTTGGCGAGCGCGATTGTTCGATGCAGCGCCGCCACCAGAAGGTCCTTGAAGAAGCGCCGGCGCCGGGAATCGCCGCGCGCCATATCGCGCGCGTCGGCGAACGCTGCGCCGAGGCCTGCCGGCGGATCAACTACCGCGGCGCAGGAACCTTCGAATTCCTTTACGAAAACGGCGAGTTCTACTTCATCGAAATGAACACGCGCATCCAGGTCGAGCACCCGGTCACCGAAATGATCACCGGCGTGGATATTGTCCAGGAACAGATCCGCATCGCTGC
>CAIXAY010000256.1 GCA_903917505.1 uncultured beta proteobacterium
CGTTTCATGGAGGATCATTCCGACGTGGGCCTGTTGAGCCCAGCCGTCTTTGGTGAAGATGGTTCGAGGCAATTTCTTTGCAAACGCAATCCGACTTTGCTGATCATGTTTCTGCGCAGCTTCGCTCCGGGCATCCTCACCAAGTGCCTGGAATCGGTCCTTGATAGATTCGAGATGCGCGATTGCGACTATGAAAAACCGATTCATCCTATAGAGTATCCGACCGGTTGTTTCATGTTCTTCCGCACGGCGCCGCTGCGAGAGATAGGAGGCTTTGACCCCGACTATTTCCTCCACTACGAAGATGCAGATATCGGCCGGCGAATGCTCAAAGTTGCGCGCGTAGTTTATGTGCCTAATGTCCGCGTTGTTCACCGCTGGGCACGCGATACGCACCATTCGCTGCAATTCATGCTCATTACCATTCGCTCAGGACTGCTTTACTGGCGCAAATGGGGCGGGGTTATCAGCAGCAAATTTACCGCCGAACCGCGCTCGGGAACCCCGCGCAGCTGTCCGTATTCTCGACCCGGTCCGGCTGTCGGATCGGGTCGGCGCGTGCTCGTCACAGGAGCTGGCGGTTTCATAGGTCAGGCAGTTTGCGCTGATCTTTTAGCTCGGGGCTATTCCGTGCGAGGAGCGGTTCGCGAGGAACCTCAGGTTATAAAGCTGGACGCCGTACAGCCTCTGGCCATGGGGAACATCGATGAACATACCGATTGGACGGCGGCACTTTCAGGCATCGATTGCGTAGTGCATCTGGCGGCGCGCGTGCACCTCATGATTGAGCGCGCGGCCGATCCGCTCGCTGAATATCGCCGTTTCAATGTGGCGCTCACTGTGAATTTGGCTCGCCAGGCTGCGCTGGCCGGTGTTCGGCGTTTTGTTTTCATTAGTTCGGTCAAGGTCAATGGAGAAAACACGCCTTTCGGTCAGCCGTTTTCGCCCGACGACATGCCACGACCGGTGGACCCATACGCCGTTTCGAAGTTGGAGGCGGAGCGAGCGTTATTAGGGTTGGCAGAACAAACGGGGTTGGAGGTTGTCATTATTCGCCCGCCACTTGTCTATGGGCCCGGCGCAAAAGCAAATTTCCGATTGATGATGCGCGGGCTGCTCGCGGGGATACCCCTGCCGTTGGGCGCACTGCGCGGGCGGCGCAGCCTCGTGGCGCTCGGTAACCTTGTCGATCTTATCGCGACGTGCCTGCATCACCCGGCCGCTGCCAACCAGACTTTTCTTGTAAGTGACGGGGAGGATTTGACAGTCACCGAGTTATTACGACGTGCGGCGGCAGCATTGCGTGTTCCCTCAAGATTGCTGCCAGTGCCAATAATCGTATTGAGAATTGCGGCGCGTGTCGCCGGCAGGGAGGATATAGTGCAACGCCTTTGCGGCACGCTTCAGGTCGATATCGAGAAAACTCGGCGTCTTCTGGATTGGGAGCCTCGCGTCTCGATCGACGCTGAATTGGCAAAAGCCGCGCAAGGGCTACTGATCAGGCAAAGGCGACGGGTGGCAAAGTGAATTGTTTCGAAGAGGTTCGCCAATCCACGCGCGGATCATAATCCGTATTGGCGTAAAATGAAATGAACATCGAGTGCCTCCAGAGCCTTGCCCAATAATGATATTGTCCTTCGTTGATTCCACGCTGATCTCCCGCCGTCTGGTTGCGTTTACGCACGACCTGATTGCAATGGCGATATGCTGGTACGGTGCTTACTGGCTGCGCTTCAATCTTGATCTTCCCGAGGTTTACCTGGCAAGCTCGAGTCGGGCGCTGTTGCTGGTATTTTGCGTTCATGCGCCAGTGTATTGGCTGTTCGGCCTGTATCGCGGCATCTGGCGATATGCCAGCATCATGGATTTGCGGCGTATCATCGTCGCCGTCGGGCTGTCGGCATTGATTGTCGCCGTCACCGCTTTCATGCTGGCGCTGCCCCTGGTCCCGCGATCGGTACTTGTCCTGCATCCGATTCTCCTGATCATGGCCATGGGGGGGAGCCGCTTCGCCTACCGCGCATGGCGCGATCAGATGCTGTACGGACGCATGGTTGTTGAGGGGGAGCCCGTTCTCGTCCTCGGTTCCGGCGATGCGGCCGAGCGTCTGCTACGGGAACTCGCGCAGTCGCCTGACTGGAGCATCGTCGGCATCCTCAGTGAGGAAGCCTCGGGTGTCGGGCATGAATTGCGCGGCGTCAAGGTTCTCGGACTGATCGATGAATTGCCAAAGTGGGCCGGACAGTTGTCGGTCAGGAAAGCCATCGTAGCCATGCCGGAAGCTTCTCGGGCCGAGCGCCGGCATGCCATGGGCGTGGCTGTTAAGGCCAATCTGTCGGTGCTGACCGTGCCCAGCCTCGATGACATGCTGGCCGGCAAGGTGGCGATTTCGCAGGTTCGCCAGGTGCAACTCGAGGATCTTCTCGGCCGCGAACCGGTGCAGCTCGACAGCGGCGGATTGCACGGCTGGCTGGGTGAGCAGGTGGTCGTGGTGACCGGTGCCGGCGGCTCGATCGGTGCGGAACTCGTGCGTCAGATCGCGCCATTCAAACCTCGCCAGTTGGTGCTGATCGACATTTCGGAGTTCGCGCTCTACCTCGTCGAACAGGAATTCGTGCAGCAGTGTCCGGACGTATCGATCGCCTGTGTCGTCGGGGACGTGAAGGATGCGGCGCTGCTAGATCATGTGTTCTCCACCTACCATCCTTCGGCGGTCTTCCATGCTGCGGCTTACAAGCACGTGCCGCTGATGGAGGGCGAGAATGCCTGGCAGGCGGTGCGCAATAACGTGCTGGGATCGAAATGCCTGGCCGAAGCCGCACAGCGTCATGGGGTCGAAAAGCTGGTTCTTATTTCGACCGACAAAGCGGTCAATCCGACCAACGTGATGGGCGCGACCAAGCGCCTGGCCGAGCGGGTGCTGTGTGGATTGCAGCAGGCGCGCGGCACGCGTTTCATCACCGTGCGCTTCGGTAACGTCCTCGGCAGCAACGGCTCGGTTATTCCCAAGTTCCGCGAACAGATCGCGCGCGGCGGACCGGTGACCGTCACGCATCACGATATCATTCGTTACTTCATGCTGATCCCCGAAGCGGCGCAGCTCGTTATGCAAGCCGGATTGATGGGACAGGGCGGCGAGATCTTCGTTCTCGAGATGGGCGAGCCGATACGCATTGCCGATCTGGCGCGCGACATGATCCGCCTGTCGGGTTTTTCCGAGGACGAAATCAAGATCGAGTTTACCGGCCTGCGGCCCGTCGAGAAGTTGTACGAAGAATTGCTCACCGACAGCGAGTGCACCCTGCCCACGCCGCACACCAAGCTGCGTGTCGCCCAGGCCGAGGCGGCACCGGATGCCGACTGGCAGCGGAATCTTGAGAACTGGCTGAACGAATCGGCGCCGGCGAGTCCAAATGAAGTGAAACTGCAGTTGCAAGGCTTTGTCCCCGAATATTCGCCGCAACTGCAATGATGGTGACGGAAAAATGCATATCCTCGTAACCGGCGGCACCGGTTTCATTGGTTCCCATGCCTGCGTGGCCCTGCTGACCGCGGGGCATGAAGTCACCATCATCGACAATCTCTCCAACAGCCGGCGCGAGGTAGTGGACCGAATCGAGCGGATCGCCGTCTGCCGCCCGGCTTTTCGTCAAGGCGACGTGCGCGATCACGAATTCCTGCATTCGGTATTCGCGCAAAGCGCGATCGATGCGGTGATCCACTTTGCCGGGCTGAAGTCCGTTGGCGAGTCGGTGGCGCAGCCTTTGCTCTACTACGATTGCAACGTCAGCGGCGCGCTTGCGCTGTGCGCGGTAATGAATGATGTCGGCGTGAAAACGCTGATCTTCAGTTCCTCGGCGACGGTCTATGGCGACCCGGAGGCGGTGCCGATCGGCGAGGATGCGCGGCGTTCCGCGACCAATCCCTACGGCGCGAGCAAGCTGATGATCGAGGACATGCTTGCCGATTTGGCCAATTCCGACGCGCAGTGGCGAATCGCGCGCCTGCGCTATTTCAACCCCGTCGGCGCGCACGAAAGTGGCCTGATTGGCGAGGCGCCGAGCGGCATCCCGAACAATCTGATGCCCTATGTCGCGCAAGTGGCAAGCGGGCAGCGCGAGCGCCTCAGCGTGTATGGCGGCGACTATCCAACGCCCGACGGCACCGGCGTGCGCGATTACATCCACGTCATGGACCTGGCCGAGGGCCATCTCGCCGCGCTCGAATATCTGATTGGCCACGGCGGTTTGCTGACCGTCAATCTCGGCACCGGCCAGGGCTGCTCGGTGCTCGAGATGGTGCGTGCATTCGAACAAGCCAGCGGTCGTCCGGTGCCGTACTCGATCGTCGCGCGCCGTCCCGGCGACATCGCCGCCTGTTATGCGAACCCGGCGCTGGCGGAAAAGCTGCTGGGCTGGAAAGCCCGGCGCGGGGTAGCGGAGATGTGTCGCGACGCCTGGCGCTGGCAGCAATCGACGCCCTGACGAGTTAAACCATGGCTACCTACGCAATCGGCGACATCCAGGGCTGCTTCAATTCCCTGCAGCGCTTGCTCGCGCACTGCGCCTTCGATCCGTCGACCGACCGGCTCTGGCTGGTCGGCGACCTCGTAAATCGCGGTCCGCGTTCGCTGGAAACCTTGCGTTTCGTTCGCGATCTGGGCGCCGCGGCGATCACCGTTCTCGGCAACCACGATCTTTCGTTGTTGATGGCCGCCGAGGGTTTCGGCAAGCCGGGCAAGGGCGATACCTTCGACGACATTCTCCACGCGCCGGACCGTGACGAACTTCTTGACTGGTTGCGGCAGCAGCCGCTATGCCAAGTCGAAGGCCAATACTGCATGGTGCACGCCGGCTTGCTGCCGGACTGGACGACCGTCCGGGCGCGAGCGTTGGCCGCCGAAGTCGAGGCGGCGCTGATGCGGGCCGACTGGCGCGAGTTGATGGCCAATCTGTGGGGCAGCGAGCCGGCGGCGTGGCAGGACGACCTCGAAGGCTGGCCGCGCTTGCGCGTCATCGTCAACGCCATGACGCGGATGCGCTTTTGTTCGCCTGACGGGGTGATGAATTTCCGCGTCAAGGGCGAAGTGGCGAAGGCGCCGGCGGGCTTCGTTCCATGGTTCGACGTGCCGGGACGGCGCAGCGCCGACAGCGTGCTGATCACCGGCCACTGGTCGGCGCTCGGCCTCAAGGTCACGCCGAATCTGCTGGCCATCGATTCAGGCTGCCTGTGGGGCGGCTCGCTGACGGCTATTCGCCTTGAAGACCGCGCGATTCTTCAGGTTGAGTGCTCGCCGGAGGAAATCCGGGTCGGCTAGCGAGCAACGTAGCAATTGCCGCGCGTGCGAGTTGCGACAACTCGCGCCGGTTCTTTCCCGTGCTGGCTATGGTCGGCGCCGGAGTCAGGCGAACGCTCAGCGAGCGGCTGGCGAGGATGGCCGAAAAGCACTGCTTGAGCGTAGTTTCGCCGGCGTATGACGGCGCCCGGCTGAGCGTCCCGTCGGCGTCGTGGTAGGACAGCGCCAGCGGCAGAATCGGACGCCCGGTTTCGATCGCCGGTTGCAGCAGCGCCGCGTGGAAATTGAGCAGATGCGTTCCGTCGGTGGTCGTTCCTTCTGGGAAGACGACGACGTCGATGCCGGCGTTGAGCAGCGCGTCGATCTGCGTGTTGACCAGACGCGCATGCCCATGGCTGCCGCGCTGCAGGAAGACCGTATCGTTCTGCGCCGCCCACCAGCCGATGAACGGCCAGCGCCGCACGTCGGCCTTGGAAATGAAAGCCGCCGGCCGCAGCGCATGGATGGAAAAAATGTCCAGCCAGGAAATGTGATTGGCGACGATAAGACAGCCCGCCGGCGCATAGGTGGGATGCAAATCTAATCTGACCGAAAGAATTGCCAGGAGTTGGCGCGACCAGCGTTTCTTGAGCTTGGCCCGACCGTTAGCACCGGCTAGGGGATAAAGCGTTGCCGTACCCACGGCGACCCACGCCAGGTGCAGAAAAAGCCGCAGCGCGCGGAAAACGCGAATGAGGCGCGGCGTCGGACGGGCTTGTGTCATCGGTACAGCGGACCGATCGGGGATTCGTGCCTACTTACCAAAGCGGACTGCCGAAGGCTTTCGCGTAACGCTCGCCGATCTCATCGCGACTCGGGCGGTGATTCTGGCCGCCGCGACAGCCGACCTTGATCGCTCCCATCAGCGCCGCGAGGTTCCCCGTCTTTTCCCAATCCCAACCCTGCTCGATACCGTAGAGCAGGCCGGAACGGTAAGCGTCGCCGCAACCCGTCGGGTCGACGATGGCGTTGGCCTCGACGCAGGGAATCTCGTAATAGTCGCCGCCCGTGAAGATGTGCGAACCGGCGCCGCCCAAGGTGACAATCAGCGCTTCGACCTTGCCGGCGAGCTGTTCGAGCGTGCGACCGGTCCGGTCGCACAGCAGCTTCGCTTCGTAATCGTTGAAGCAGGCGTAATCGGCAAGACGCATGAACTCCATCAGATCGTCGCCCGAGAACATCGGCAGGCCCTGGCCGGGATCGAAGATAAAGGGCACGCCGGCAGCCGCGAAATCGCGGGCGTGCTTGAGCATCCCGTCGCGCCCGTCGGGGGCGACGATGCCCAGCGTCGCACCTTTCGCGTCGCTGACCTGATTGAGATGCGAGAAGCTCATCGCACCCGGGTGGAAAGCGGTGATCTGGTTGTCGTCGAGATCCGTCGTGATGAAAGCCTGCGCAGTAAAACTGCCGGCAATGCGCCGCACGTGCGTGCGCGCCAGGCCAAGATCGTCGAGGCGGGCGAGATAGGCGTCGGCGTCGTCGCCGACCGTGGCCATGATCAGCGGATCGCCGCCCAGCAGCTTGAGGTTGTAGGCGATGTTGCCGGCGCAGCCGCCGAACTCACGGCGCATCTCGGGAACCAGAAAGGCCACGTTCAGAATATGAATCTGCTCCGGCAGGATATGATTCTTAAAGCGATCATGGAAAACCATGATATTGTCATAGGCGATGGAACCGCAGATCAGCGTGGACATAAAGTTCCGTAGCGTGAGAGAGGGAGAAAGGCGGGAATTATAGCGCCTCGCGGCGCATCCCTGCACCGGCGTGCCGGTTCAGGGATAGAAGACGTAAAGGCGATAGCCCGCCGCGCTGACGTCCAGCACTTCGAGCCACAGGTGAACCGCGATGTCGGATTTTGCCGCGAACGCTTGCTCGGCCGGGGTTCCCGCTGCGAGGTATTCGCCCGGCGTGAACACCCGCCGCACGATGGGCACGTCCTGCGTGTCGGTGAGCGAAAGTTCAAGCGAAGGATAGGCTTGCCCGTAGCTTGCGCGATTGCGCAGCGTGGCGTTGAGAACGAGCAAATTGGCGCGCGCCGGGTCGGACTGGAGATCCGAGGCTTCGATGCTCATCAGTTCGACGTGACGGGGCAGCGGAATATCCATGCCGAAGGCTTGGCTGAGCACCTCGAGAACCGGCCGCAGGCTCGGTGTCGTGACCGCAATTTCGCTGCGGAAGCGGAAAGCGACTTGCCCGGCAAGGGCCAGCAACAGCAGCACGGCAGCGACGACAAAGGGCCAGCGTGCGGCCTTCTCGACCGGCAAGGCCGCGGCTGCGGACACCGGGCCTTCGCTCCATTTGCTATAGCCGGGAATTTCGTTCGTCGCGCGCGGCAGGATCAGGCCGGCGGCCTTCCCGAGTTCCTGCGTGTCGGCTGCGCTCGCCGCCATCGTCTCGTCATCGGGTGATGCCGGGTCCGGGGTGTCCTCGGTATCGTCCAGCCAGTCTTCAAGGGCGTCGGGCGGCGGCAATGTCGGGTCGGCGACGAAGCGGACTTCCGTCTCACTCTCAACGTGAGCCTCGGCGGGGGACGGCGGCAGTTCGTCCATGACCGACGGCGTCTTTGCGTCCAGTGCAGCAGGGGCCGCAGGTATTGCCGGGGACGCTGGCGCGGTCGCGTTCTCGCTGTCTTCGAGCAGGCTGTCGAGCGCATTGAACACCGATTGGCATTGGCCGCAGCGCACCTTGCCGGCGCGCGCCTTCAACTGGTCAGGCGTGACGCGAAAGGTGGTCTGGCAATCCGGGCAGCGCGTCTTCATGGCCTAAACCTTGGTTCCGGCGAGACAGACCCAGCCCTCGCGCACAGCGGCGACGCCGAGTCCGAGGTGGGTGGCGTAGACTTCGATCAACTCTTCGGCCTGCTCGGCGAGGATGCCCGAAAGCACCAGTTGGCCGCCTGGGCGAACGTGCGCACAGAGCGCCGGCGCAAGCGCGCGCAGCGGATTCGAGAGAATGTTTGCGACCACGATATCAAACTGTCCTTCGAGTTTCTCTGTTGAATTGGCAAAGCGAGCACTTAGTTCGTTGCGTTCGGCATTGTTTGTCGCCGCACTGATCGCCTGCAAATCAATATCCACGCCGACCACTTCGCGGGCGCCAAGTTTGGCCGCCGCGATGGCCAGAATACCTGATCCACAGCCGTAATCAAGAATCGTGGCGCCGGGATTGAGGTGGCGTTCGAGCCATTCAAGGCAAAGGCGGGTCGTCGGGTGCGAACCGGTGCCGAAAGCCATTCCGGGATCGAGAACCAGAACGATGGCATCGGGATCGGGTGCCTGATGCCATGACGGGACGATCCACAAACGCGCGGAAACGCGAATCGGCTCGAACTGCGACTGCGTCAGTTGCACCCAGTCCTGTTCGGCAACATCATCCTGAGTGTAAGGCGGGGTTTCTCCGAGGCCGGCGGCGTTCGCGCAGGCGGCGATCAGCGGGCCGGCGTCGGTGCCGGCGGGGAACAGGGCGACGACGCGCGAGCGCTCCCAGCCGGGCGTCGTCAGCGACCCGGGCTCGCCAAATTGTGGCGTCTCGTTCGCGGTCCCGGCATCGGCATCCTCGATGCTCGCCGACAGCGCGCCGGCCTCGAGCAAGGCATCGGCGAGCGCTTCGGCGTGGGCGCAGTCGCTGGCGATACTGACGGAGAGCCAGGTCATCTGCGGCTCAACCGTTCTTCTTCACTTCGCCCTTGGCGGCGAGTTTCTTCTCGAGGTAGTGAATGTTCATCGAGCCCTTGATGAAGCCGGCGTCCTGCATCAACTCCTGATGCAGCGCGATGTTGGTCTTGATGCCCTCGATGCTCATTTCCGACAAAGCAATCCGCATGCGGCGAATGGCCTGGTCGCGCGTGTCGCCGAAAGCGATGACCTTGCCGACCATCGAGTCGTAGTGCTGCGGCACGGTGTATCCCTGATAGGCGTGCGAATCGACGCGAATTCCGGGCCCGCCGGGCGGATGGTAAAAAGTGATCTTGCCGGGAAAAGGAACGCAGGTGTAAGGATCTTCAGCGTTGATGCGGCATTCGATCGCATGGCCATGAAACTTCAGATCGCGCTGCTTGAAGCGCAGCTTTTCGCCGGCAGCGATGCGGATCTGTTCCTGGACAATATCCACGCCGGTGATCATTTCGGTGACCGGGTGC
>CAIXAY010000257.1 GCA_903917505.1 uncultured beta proteobacterium
ACCATGACCCACTATCTGTTCATTCTCGTCGGCGCTGTCCTTGTCAACAATGTCGTGTTGGTGAGGATTCTGGGGCTGTGCCCGTTCATGGGTGTTTCGAAGAAGCTGGAGACGGCGTTCGGGATGGGTGCGGCGACGACTTTTGTGCTGACGGTCGGCACGGGCGCGAGCTACGTGATCGACATCTACTTGCTACAGCCCTTTGGCCTCGGTTACCTGCGCACCATTTCGTTCATCGTCACCATCGCCGCCGTCGTGCAGCTGACCGAGCTCATCATCAAGAAGACGAGCCCCCTGATGTATCAGGTGCTGGGCATTTATCTGCCGCTGATCACCACCAACTGCGCGGTGCTCGGCGTGCCGCTGCTGGCGCTCGGCATCAAATACGATTTCATTGAATCGCTGCTCTTCGGCTTCGGCAGTTCGATCGGCTTCTCGCTGGCGCTGATTCTCTTTGCCGGCATCCGCGAACGCATCGAAGGCGCCGACGTTCCCGTGCATTTTAAGGGGACGGCCATCGCGCTGGTGACCGGCGGCCTGATGAGCCTGGCCTTCATGGGCTTTGCCGGCCTCGACAAGTACCAATAATGCTGACCGCCATCCTGATCATGGCGCTCGGCGCCGTCATTCTCGGCGCCGCGCTCGGCTGGGCCTCGATCAAGTTCAAGGTCGAGGGCGATCCGCTGGTCGAGCGGATCGAATCGATCCTGCCGCAGACCCAGTGCGGCCAGTGCGGCTACCCGGGCTGCCACCCCTACGCCGAAGCCATTTCCAGCGGCGAAGCCGAGATCAACCTGTGCCCGCCCGGCGGCCAGGAGGGCGTGCGCCGGCTCGCCGACCTGCTCGGGCGCGAAGTGAAGCCGCTCGACGCCGAAGAGAAACCCAAGCAACTCGCGCTGATCGACGAAGCGACCTGCATCGGCTGCACGCTGTGCATCCAGGCCTGCCCGGTCGACGCCATCGTCGGCGCCGCCAAGCAGATGCACACCATCGTCGCGGCGCTGTGCACCGGCTGCGAACTGTGCGTCAAACCCTGCCCGGTCGAATGCATCCGCATGGAAGTGATCGGCGAGAACCTCGACAACTGGAAGTGGAAATATCCGGTCGTCGAACTGAAACGCGTCGCATGAACAAGCCACTCTTCAAGTTCAAGGGCGGGGTGAAACCCGACCCGCAAAAGACGGCCTCGGTGCAGATGCCGATCGGCACGCCGCCGCTGCCGGCGCTGCTGGTCGTGCCGCTGCACCAGAGCATCGGCGGCATGCCCAACCCGCTGGTCAAAGCCGGCGATCGCGTGCGCAAGGGCCAGCGCATCGGCGAAGCCGACAAGTGGATCTCGGCCGCCGTGCATGCGCCGACCTCGGGCACCGTCGTCGCCGTCGAGGAGCGGGTCGCCGCCCACCCCTCGGGGCTGCCGACGCTGTGCGTGGTGATCGAGGCCGACGGCGCCGACGAATGGGTCGAACGCACGCCGGTCGATTACAAAGCGCGCTCGCCCGAAGCGGTGCGCGAAGCCCTGCGCGATGCCGGCGTGGTCGGCTTGGGCGGCGCGGTCTTCCCGAGCCACGCCAAGCTTTCCGCCGCCAAGTCGGTGCCGATGGAAGACCTGGTGATCAACGGCGCCGAATGCGAACCCTTCATGACCTGCGACGACCTCTTGATGCGCGAGCGCGCCGAGGACATCGTGCGCGGCGCCGGCATCTTCCGCGACCTCCTGCAAGCGCAGCGGGTGCTGATCGGCATCGAGGACAACAAGCCGCAGGCCGTCGCCGCCATGCAGCAGGCCGTCGCCGCCTGCGGCGAGGAATTTGCGAATTTCTCGGTGGTCGCCGTGCCGACGCGCTACCCGGCGGGTGGCGCCAAGCAGTTGATCCGCGTGCTCACCGGCAAGGAAGTGCCGGCCAGCAAGCGTTCCCCGGAAATGGGCGTGCAATGTTTCAACGTCGCCACCGCCTACACCGCCTGGCGCGCCCTCGCCCACGGCGAACCGGTACTCTCGCGCATCGTCACGCTGACCGGCAACGTCGAGGCGCCGCGCAACTGGGAAGTGCTGCTCGGCACCCCGCTTAAGGATTTCATCGCCCTCGGCCGCCCGAAAAGCGATACGACGAGCTACCTGATGGGCGGCCCGATGATGGGTTTCGAGATGCCCAGCCTCGAGGCGCCCATCGTCAAGGCCAGCAACTGCATCATCGCCGGATCGAAAGCGCTGTTCCCGGCGCTGCCGCCCGAGATGCCGTGCATCCGCTGCGGCGCCTGCGCCGAGGTCTGCCCGCACGAACTGCAGCCCTTCGAGATGTACTGGTTCGCGCGCGCCAAAAACTTCGGCAAGACGCAGGAATACAACATCTTCGACTGCATCGAGTGCGGCTGCTGCAGCTACGTCTGCCCGTCGCGGATTCCGCTCGTGCAGTATTTCCGTTTCGCCAAGAGCGAGATCTGGTCGCGCGAGCGCGAGAAGAGCCAGTCCGAGGCGGCCAAGGCGCGCTACGAGCTGCGCAACGAGCGCGATGCGCGCGAGGCCGCCGAGAAAGCCGAGCGCCTGGCCAAGGCGGCCGCCGCCAAGGCCGCCGAGAAGAAAGCGGCGCCCGAGGTCGCCGCGACCGAGGCGCCCGCCGCCGACGCCGACGCGGCGAAGAAAGCGCTGATCGCCGCCGCCATCGAACGCGCCCGCGTGCAGCGCGAAAGCGTGACGGCCAGCGACGGGGTCAAACCATGAACTTCACCACGCCGCCTTATCTCTCGCAGAACCTCAGCGTGCAGCGCGTCATGCTGCAGGTGCTCGCGGCGCTGCTGCCGGGGATCGCCGTTTACGTCTGGCTGATCGGGCCGGCGATCCTCGTGCAGCTCGGCCTCGCGACGCTCGTCTGCCTGCTCGCCGAAGCGCTGATGCTCAGGATCCTGCAGAAGCCAATGCGGCTCTTTCTCGGCGACGGCAGCGCCGTCGTCACGGCCTGGCTGATCGCGCTGTCTTTCCCGCCGCTTGGACCCTGGTGGCTGATCGTGGTCGGCTGCCTGTTCGCCATCGTCATCGCCAAGCACCTCTACGGCGGGCTCGGCCAGAACCCGTTCAACCCGGCGATGGTGGCTTTCGCCGTCTGCATCGTCTCCTTCCCGGCGCTGATGTCGCAATGGCCGCCGCTCGACTTGAAGACCGGTTTCACCGACCAGCTGGCGCTCATCTTCGGCCATGCCACTACGCTCGACGCGATCAGCAGCGCGACGCCGCTCGATGCGCTCAAGACGGCATTGAAACTCGGCGAAGGCCAGGCGACGGTGGCTGCCGTCATGAGTGACGCCAACACCTTCGGCCGCGTCGCCGGCCGCGGCTGGGAATGGGTCTCCGCCGCGTATCTGCTCGGCGGCCTGTGGCTGTGGCAGCGCAAGGTCATCGGCTGGCAGCTGCCGGGCAGCTTCATCGCCGGCATCGTCCTGGTTTCGGGCGGACTCTGGCTGTGGCATCCGGGCGAGTTCGCCAATCCCCTCTTCCACCTCTTCTCGGGCGCCTCGATGCTCGGCGCGTTCTTCATCGTCACCGACCCCGTTTCCGGGTGCACGACGCCGCGCGGGAAACTGATCTTCGGCCTCGCGGCCGGCGTGCTCGCCTACCTGATCCGCGTCTTCGGCGGTTATCCGGACGGCGTCGCTTTCGCGGTGCTGCTGCTCAACCTCTGCGTGCCGCTGATTGATCTCTACACCCAGCCGCCGATCTTCGGCATGAAGGACGGCCAATGACGAACAAGGTCAAGCCGTTTACCGCCACCAAGATGGCGACGCGCACGGCGGTCATCCTCTTTCTGTTCACCATCGGCTTCACGGCGGTGCTCGCCGGCGTCTACCTGCTCACCAAGCCGGCGATCGACGCTTCGGCGGTGCTCAAGAAGATGCGCAGCATCGGCGAAGTCCTGCCGCCGGGCAGCTACGACAACGACCTCTTGAGTGATACCCTGACCTTGCCGCCGACGCCGGTGCTCGGCCTCGACGACAGTTCGACCGTCTATCGCGCCAGGAAGGCCGGCCAGCCGGCCGCGCTCATCATCGAAGCGGTGGCCAGCGACGGCTACAGCGGCAAGATTCGCCTCTTGGTCGGGGCGCGCGCCGACGGCACTTTAAGCGGCGTGCGCGTCACCGAGCACAAGGAAACGCCGGGACTGGGCGACTATATCGACCCGGCCAAGGACAAGAACAAGGCGCATCCGTGGATCGGCCAGTTCGACGGCAAGTCGCTCGCCACGCTCGCCGCGCGCGACTGGAAGGTCAAGAAGGACGGCGGCCAGTTCGACTCGGTCGCCGGCGCGACGATCAGCCCGCGCGCGGTGATCAAGGCCGTGCATAAAACGCTCGAATACGTCGGCGCGCATCGCGACGAACTGTACGCCACCGAAAAGCGAGGCCCACCATGATCGACTGGAGCGAAACCCGCGACATCCTCGCCAACGGCGCCTGGAAGCAGAACTCGAGCCTGGTGCAGATGCTCGGCATGTGCCCGACGCTGGCGATCACCACGAGCCTGGTCAATGGCGCCATGCTGTCCTTTGCGACGATCTTCGTGATGGCGCTTTCGGGCTTTGTCGTCTCCTGCCTGCGCAACTTCATTCCGCACGAGATCCGCATCCCGGTGTTCATCATGATCGCCGCGGCGCTGGTCACCGTCGTCGACCTGGTGATGGCCGCCTACCTGCCCGAGATGCACAAGATCCTCGGCATCTTCATTCCGCTGATCATCACCAACTGCCTGGTGCTGGCGCGCATCGAGGCCTTCGCGGCCAAGCAGGAAGCGATCGCCTCGCTGCTCGACGGCGCCTTCATGGGCGTCGGCATGTTGTGGACCCTCGCCCTGCTCGGCGGCCTGCGCGAACTGATCGGCGCCGGCACGCTGTTCTCCGGCATCGACGCCGTCATCCCCTCCTTGCACGGGCTGCAGCTCCTGCCGGAGAACTATCCGGGCCTCCTGGTCGCCATCCTGCCGCCCGGCGCCTTCATCGTCCTCGCCTTCATGGTCGCCGCCAGGAACTGGATCGAGGCGACGCGCGCCGCGCGCGCCCACCTGCCGCTGCCGGCCCCGACCTCGGCCGGCGGCTGCCACTGAGCCGATGAATCAGCAAAAGCGCGCCGA
>CAIXAY010000258.1 GCA_903917505.1 uncultured beta proteobacterium
ACCGGCAGCACCAGGCCGCGCAGGCTGATCTCGCCGGTCATCGCCGTGTCGTTGCGCACCGTGCGTTCGGAGAAGAGTGAGGCGAGCGCGATGTACATCGCCACGCCGGCGCTCGGGCCGTCTTTCGGAATCGCTCCGGCCGGCACGTGCACGTGAATATCGGTCTTTTCAAATGCGCCGCCGTCGATCGCCAGCTGCGCGGCATGCGTCTTGACGAGCGTCAGCGCCGCCTGCACCGACTCCTTCATCACGTCGCCGAGCTGGCCGGTCAGGATCAGCTTGCCGTCGCCCGGCGTGCGGCTCGCCTCGATGAACAGGATGTCGCCGCCGACCGGCGTCCAGGCGAGTCCGGTGGCCACGCCGGGCATGCCGACGCGCAGGGCGACTTCATTGTCGAATTTCGTCAGCCCGAGGATCGCGGCCAGGTCGCTCGCCTCGACGTGCATGGCTTGGGCCGTGCCTTCGGCGATGCTCACCGCGGCGTGGCGGCAGACGGCGCCGATTTGCCGCTCGAGCGTGCGCACGCCGGCTTCGCGCGTGTAATCGCGGATGATGGCGACGAGGGCCGCGTCGGAAAGGCTCAGCTGGGCTTCCTTGAGACCGTTCTGCTCGAGCTGGCGAGCGACGAGATAGCGCCGTGCGATTTCGTGCTTTTCCTCCTGCGTGTAGCCGGGCAGCTCGATGATCTCCATGCGGTCGCGCAGCGGACCGGGAACATTGTCGAGCACGTTGGCCGTGGTGATGAACAGGACGCGCGAGAGGTCGTAAGGGAGTCCGAGGTAATTGTCGCGAAAACTGTTGTTCTGTTCCGGGTCGAGCACTTCGAGCAGGGCCGCCGACGGATCGCCATGGATGCCGCCGCCGAGTTTGTCGATCTCGTCGAGCATCAGCACACAGCCGCGCGAGCCGGCCTTGGCGATGGCCTGGATGATGTTGCCCGGCAGCGCGCCGATATAGGTTCGCCGGTGGCCGCGGATTTCTGCCTCGTCGTGCGTGCCGCCGAGCGAGATGCGAACGAACTTGCGCGAGAGCGCCCGCGCGATCGACTGGCCGAGCGAGGTCTTGCCGACTCCGGGCGGTCCGACGAAACAGAGGATCGGCCCGTGCCCCTCGGGGTTGAGCTTGCGGATCGCCAGGAACTCGACGATGCGCTTCTTGACCTGGTCTAGGCCATAGTGATCGGCGTCGAGGATGCGGCGCGCCGCTTCGATGTCGATGCGATCGGCATCGGGCGTTTTCCACGGCAGCTCGATCAGCCAGTCGAGGTAGGCGCGTACCATCGAGTACTCGGCGGAAGCGTCGGCCAGGTGCTCGAGGCGCTTCAGTTCCTTTTTCGCCTGGCGCTCGACTTCCTCGGGCATTTGCGCCGCATCGATGGCCTTGCGCAGTTCGGCGATTTCGGCGGAATTTCCCGAATCGCCTTCGCCGAGTTCATTCTGGATCGATTTCAGTTTTTCGCGCAGGAGAAATTCGCGCTGATGCTCATCGATGCTGGCCCTGGTGCGCTCGTCGATCTGCCGCGATATCTTCAGGACTTCAAGGCGCTTGACGAGATAGCCGATGACGAAGTCGAGGCGCGCAATCAGGTCGACGGCTTCGAGCACCGCCTGCCTTTCCTCGGTGGTGATTTCCATCAGGCCGGCGATCAGGTCGGCGAGGGCGCCGGGCGAGGTGATGCTGCGCACCGCATTGGCCAGATCGTCGGAGGCCTGCGGCAGCAATTGCAGAACCTCGAGCGCGCGCTCCTTGAGCTGGAAATAGCGCGCTTCGATTTCAGGGTCCTTCGTTTCGGGCTCGTCGATGCGCTCGATGCGGGCGACCGGAAAGGGATAGGAATCGAGGTATTCGCTGACGCGAAAGCGCTGCAGCCCCTGGCAGACGATGACATGCGACTCGTCGGGCAGGGTGATGTAGCGCAGGATGGCGGCGATCGTGCCGACCGCGTGAAAATCATCGGGGCCGGGAACCTGGATGTCCGGGTCGCGCTGCAGCAGGATGCCGACCTGGCGTTCGAGCTTGACTGCCTGCTGGGCGGCGATAATCGACTGCGGGCGGGCGATGGTCAGTGGCAGGATCATTCCGGGGAAGAGCACCGCGCCGCGCATCGGCACGATGATCATCGCGTCCTGGGGAATCGCCGGCATGTCGCCCGCTTCGCGCGCGGCGCCTGACTGAGGCGCGGTGTTCGGCCGGTGGCCGCTGCTTTTCGCGTCGTCCATTTGCATGTTCGTCGCACTCATCAGAGCGGGCGCAGGCTCAGCACCAGGCAGCCGTGCTCGAACAGCTGTTCTTGCAGCCTGAAGTCGCCGCGCGGCAGCGCGATGCGGCGCTCGAAGCGCCCGTAGGGGATCTCGAGCCGGTGTATCGCCGCGCGTTTGAAGGCCGGCGGAATCGGGCGCGTTCCGCGCACGACCAGTTGCGTCGGCTCGACGATCACCTCGAGCTGGCTGGCGGCGACGCCCGGCAGCGCGACAAACAGCGTCAATTCGCCGCCCTGTTCGTACAGGTCGATGGCCGGCTGCCAGCAGGGGAAGCCGGACGCGGCATCGAGCGCGACGACGCGCTGCTGCCAGCGCTCGGCGTTGCGCAGCAGGGCCAAGGCCTCGGCCCAGATCCACGACCGCGAGTCATGACGCGTCATTGCACACAACCGGGCGCGCGCACGGGCGCGAGCGCTCAGTTGACCTTGACCGTGACGCCCAGCGGTTTGCCCGGTTGCGACTTGGGCAGTTCGACGCGCAGGACGCCGTTCTTGTAGGACGCGCTGGCCTCGTCAGCCTTTACCGCGGCTTGCAGCGGCACGACGCGGCGGAAACTGCCGTAGGCGCATTGCATTACCCGCCAGCGGCCTTGCGTGCGCTCATGGTCGAAGCGCTTCTCGCCGGAGACGACCAGGCGGTCGGCGAGCACTTCGATGTCGATCTCCTCCTTCGACAGGCCGGGGAGCTCGAGGCGCACGACCAGACGGCTGTCGTCTTCGAAGACGTCGCCGCCGAGCATCGCCCAGCTGCGCGCCGGCCGAAAGAGATCGTCATCGATGTCGGCGCTTGCCGGAAGATTGGTTTGCTGCCCCGGCCTGAACCGGGTCAGCGCGCTCGCCGTGGCCGTGCGCAAATGGCGCCAGCCGTCGGCAAGATTGTCCCATAGCGTATCGACGTTTTCCCTCAGGCTTTCGAGTTTCATGGGCAAATTCCTCCAGACAAGGCGCGGCCGCGCGGCGGCCGCACCGTGGAAAAATTACGCGACTCTGACCTCGACCTTGCGCGGCTTGGCGTGCTCGGCTTTGGGAATATGCAACTTCAGGACGCCATTCTTGAACTCGGCCGCAACTTTTTCGCAGTCGAGTTCCTGGCCCAGGCTGAAGGCCCGCTGATAGCGCGCCAGATTGACCTCGGCATGGCTTGCTTCGACATTCGCGGCGACCGGCAGGCTGACCTCGCCTTCGATGGTCAGCGTGTCGGCCTCGACGCGGATATTGAGCTTGTCCTTGGGCACGCCCGGAAGATCGGCGTAAAGGGTGATGCCCGACGCGTCTTCAATGACGTCGACCGGCGGCAGCATCCGGCTGTCGTCGTAGCGTGCCTGTTCTTCGCTCTTGGCGATCTTGGTGTCCTTGTCCGACATGATTTTCTCTCCTTTCAATGTCAGTGCACTTCAATGCGGCGCGGTTGTGTCGACGCGCGGCGCTTGATGCTGATATGCACGACGCCGTCGTTGTAGTCGGCCGTCACGCGCTCGGGATCGACGTCGTCCGACAGGCTGACGGCGCGCCGGAAACGCCCATCGAAACGCTCGTTGATATGGATCGACGACTTGCTGTCTTCAGCCGGCAGATCGCTGTGCCGTTCGCCGGACAGCGACAGCACGCCGCGTTCTATGGTCACGTCAAGGGTCTTGGGGTCGAGTCCGGGCGCGAAGGCGTAGACCTCGACCGAGTCGGGCGTGCCGCCGATATTGAGCGCCGGGAAACCGTTGCGGCCGAAGCCGCGAATGCTGGTCGTCGGGCTGGAGAAACGTTGCATCTCGCGCTGGAGACGATCCAATTCAGCGAAGAACGTGCTCGGGAACAAGGTTCGGTACATTGCATCTCTCCTTTCTGATCAAACCCGCCAGCCACTCCGGCGGTCTGAACATGAAATGGGGTTTGCTCGCGCATTTTCAAGCGGCGCCGAGCGTCGCTCCCGGGGCTTTCGGTTCGCGTCCTGACGGCTCATACTTGGCGTGCCTTTCGCTCGACGGCCGCAGCGAGTCCGAAGCCGGCCAGACAATAATTAAAGCGCATCGCCATGACGAAAATCTTCCGTTGTCCGAAGTGTGACGCGCGCTTCGATCCGCCACACGACGCGCATTCCGAGTGCCCGCATTGCGGCATCTGGTTCAACAAATGGAATGACGAACCGGCGCCGGCTCCCGCGCCGGCGGAGGAAGAAGCGATCGCCGGCGCCATGGCCCCTGCGGCGCTCGATCCGCTGACTTACTTCGGGCGCGTCGCGGCGCTGGTCTTCGTCGCGGTCTGGGGCTCGCGGCTCGCGGCGATGGATTATCGCGAAGCCGAAATCAACGGCTCGTTCATGCACGCGATCGTGCTGCCGATTCACGAGGCGGGACACATCTTTCTCATCCCCTGCGGCGAATTCATGACCATCCTCGGCGGCAGCCTGTTTCAGGTCGCCTTGCCGCTGGCCATAGGCGCGGCTTTCCTGTGGCGCCAGCGCGATCCTTTCGGCGCGGCGATCTGCCTGTGGTGGGCGGGCGCCAGCGTGGTCGATCTGGCGCCCTATATCTGGGATGCGCTCGAGCCGCAGATGCTGCTGCTCGGCGGCCATACCGGCGAGGACGGCCCGCATGACTGGATTTATCTGCTCGAGCGGCTGGGCGCGCTGCGGCATGCGCATGCCTGGGGCGTCGCCGCGCATCGCCTCGGAAGCCTGATGATGCTGGGCGGGGTGGCGTGGGGCGCCTGGCGGCTGTGGCGGCAGCGACCGCAAGCCGAGCGCGGCTAAGCGCGCTCCTTGCCCACGATGCGGTAGCAAGGCGCGTATTCCCTGCCCGGCAGCTTCATGCGCTGCTGCGCCACGAAGGAACTCAGGAGCGCGTCCATCGGCGCCATGATCGCCGGATCGCCGTAGATTTCGAAACAGCCATGCTTCTCGATTTCGCGCAGGCCTTCGGCCTTGACGTTGCCGGCGACGAGGCCCGAAAAAGCCCGGCGCAGGTTGGCGGCCAACGCGTGCGCCGGCTGGTCCTGCTGCAAATGCAGCTGGCGCATGGCGGCGTGCGTCGGGCGGAAACGCGTTTGAAAATCGCGCGCTATCCGGAGCAGCCAGTTGAAGTTGTAGGCATCGTGTTTGCTCTTGCGGAAATCGCGCACGTCCTGCAAGCCGGCCTTGATCTCGCGCGCGACCTCGTCCGGATCGTCGATGACGATCTTGTAGTGGCGCTGGGCCTCGGCGCCCAGGGTCTGCGCTATGAATTCGTCGATGCGCCGGAAATAGTCCGCAGCGCTTTTTGGCCCGGTGAACACCAGCGGGAACGGCAGCTCGGCGTTGTCCGGGTGCAGCAGGATGCCGAGCAGGTAGAGGATCTCTTCCGCCGTGCCGACGCCGCCGGGAAACACGACGACGCCGTGGCCGACGCGGACGAAGGCTTCGAGCCGCTTCTCGATGTCCGGAAAAATGACGAGTTCATTGACGATCGGGTTCGGCGCCTCGGCGGCGATGATTCCCGGTTCGGTGAAGCCAAGGTAACGGCCGCCGATGCGCTGCTTGGCGTGGCCGATCGCGGCGCCCTTCATCGGCCCCTTCATGGCGCCCGGGCCGCAACCCGTGCAGATGTCGATGCCGCGCAGCCCCAATTGGTAACCGACGAACTTGGTGTATTCGTATTCCTCTCGGCTGATCGAGTGGCCGCCCCAGCACACGATGACGTTGGGATTGGTCATCGGCTTCAGGATCCCGGCATTGCGCAGGATGTGGAACACCGTGTCGGTCATGCCGTCGGAGGTCGTCTGGTCGAATTTCGGATTGCCGCGGATTTCGTCGCCTAGGTAGATCACGTCGCGCAGCACCGCGAACAGATGCTCGCGGATGCCGGTGATCATCTTGCCGTCGACGAAGGCGCTGGCCGGCGCGCCGCTGATGTCGAGCTTGATGCCGCGCTCGCGATCGATCATCTGGATGTCGAAGGACTTGTAGCGCTCGAGCAGTTCCAGGCCGTCGTGCAGCTCGTTGCCGCAATTGAGCACGGCCAGCGCGCAATTGCGGAAAAGCTGGTGCAGCCCGCCGTGGCCGCGGTCAAGCAGGCTCGCGACTTCGGCGCGCGACAGGACCTCCATCCGGCCGATCGGTGAGACCTGGGTATCGACGACATCGTAAGACATGCGCTTGCACCTTATGGCTTGTTGCGAACCCTGCTTCTCGATTTCGGAGTTCCGACCAGCGCCGCGAGATAGGCGGCAGAAAATTCGCTCGGCATCCGGCGCGGGCGGCTGGTGCTCATCTCGATGCACACCAGTTGCCAGCGTCCGCGCAGCAGCGTTGCCTGGTCGCGCAGACGTACCAGCTGGAAGCGGCGCTCCAGGGTGATCTTACCATCGCTGCCGGTCAGCCACGTGGCGAGCAGCAGCTCGTCGCCGAGAAAGCTGGCCAGCAGGTATTCATACTCGCCGTGGCGTATGGTCATGGCGCGATCGAGGCGCGCATATTCGGCGAGCGGCAGGCCGAGCGCGTCGGAGTGCGCCCAGGCGACGCTTTCGCACCAGCGCACGTAGACCGCATTGTTGGTATGGTTCAGGCCGTCGATATCGTCGACGCCGGGTGTTACGGCGAGCGTGAATGGCCCGGGATAATCCCAGGCGATTTTCGCGGCAAGTTCATTGTTCATCGCATCCATGCAAGTGAGCGTCCTGATGTGCGGTGGGGTCGCACCGAGCCACGAATGCTAACGCAATCCGGGGCGCTTGCCATCACAAGACGGCAAGCGCCCCAGGGCGATTGCATGAATGGCGCCGGCGTTCGCCGGGATGACGAGATTGTCGGAAAGACTGAAAGACCGGCGTGTCCGCAAAGCGCGCGTTGCACACCCGGCCGATCGAATCAGCGGTAGACGAGCACCGGGATCTTCGAGTGGGTCAGCACCTTGTGGGTTTCGCTGCCGAGCACCAGGGCGCTCAAACCACGCCGCCCGTGCGAGGCCATGAAGATCAGGTCGCAGTCGTTCTGCGTCGCCGCTTCGATAATTGCCTTGTAGATCACTTCACTGGCCACGAGCAGTTTGGTGCATTTGACGCCGGCTTGCCGGCAAAGGTCTTCGACGAAGCCGAGAATCTCCTGCGCCTCCTGCTCGGCAAGCTCCTGAAACCGGCCGGGCGGGGTCGAATCGAAGACCACGCCTTCGCTGTAATAGGAGAAGGGATATTGCGGCTTGGCGTAGAAGGCGTAGATGCTGGCGCCCGCCTCCTTGGCCAAAGAGACTGCGCGGCGGGTCGCGTCCTGAGAAAATTCGGAACCATCGGTCGGAACAAGTATGCGCTTGAACATGACGACTCCTTTTCGCAGCGCCAAGCGCGGCGCCCTGAGCGCCGTTCGCCCGGCGCCATCAAAGTCAGCGATGAACGAGGACCGGGATTTTCGAGTGCGTCAGCACCTTGTGGGTTTCGCTGCCCAGCAGCAAGGCGCTCAAGCCGCGCCGGCCGTGCGACGCCATGAAGATCAGATCGCAGCCCCCGGTTTCCGCCGCCTCGATGATGGCTTCGTAGACGATGTTGCTGGCCAAGGACATCTTGGCGCACTTGACGCCGGCTTCCCGGCAGAGATTTTCGACAAACCCGAGAATTTCCTCTGCCCGTATTTCTTCGTTGGCCTCGCTTTCCCGAGGGTGCACATAGGACATTTCGCCGCCGGCGTAGTGCGACGGATCGCTGAATTCGCGCTTGGCATAGAAGGCGGTGATGCTTGCCCCGGTGTCCTTGGCGAAGGATACCGCCCGGCGCACGGCGTCCTGAGAAAATTGAGTGCCATCAGTAGGAACAAGAATGTGCTTGAACATGATGACTCCTTTCTTCCAACCGCACTTTAAACATAGTCCGCAATCGCCCGACATACAAGGCTGCTCGACACCCGTCGACGATTTCCGGACAAGGCGGCCGGCACGGCGAGCGCCGATTTGGTATCCTCACGGTCTTTGAATCTGTTGATCAGGGACGCTGCATGTTTTACGGGGTCACCGATATCGCGACCTTCATCGCCGGGACCATCTTCATCGTTCTGCTGCCCGGCCCGAAGTCCCTCTACGTGATGTCGGTGGCGTCGCGCTGGGGCGTCGCGGCGGGTTACCGGGGCGCTTGCGGCATCTTCGCCGGCGACACGATGCTGATGCTGCTGTCGGCGACGGGGGCCGCCTCCCTGCTGCGCGCCAATCCCACCCTGTTCATGCTGCTCAAGTACGCCGGCGCGCTCTACCTGGCCTGGATGGGCATCGGCCTGCTGCGCGCAGCGCTGGCCATGTGGCGCGCCCGCGGCACCACCGCAGCGCCCGATCGGCAAACCGCTGTCGACGCCTCGCGCCCCTTCCACAGCGCGCTGCTGATCAGCCTGATGAACCCGAAAGCGATCCTGTTCTTCGTCTCCTTCTTCATCCAGTTCGTCGATCCGGCTTATGCGCATCCCGGCCTGTCGTTTTGCATCCTCGGCCTGATCGTTCAGTTCTTCAGCGCGCTCTATCTGTCGGTGCTGATCTTCGGCGGCGCGCACCTGGCGCTGCAGTTCCGCCGCCGCCGGCGCCTCTCGGCGCTGGCCACCGGCGGCGTCGGCGGGCTGTTCATCAGCTTCGGCGCCAAGCTGGCGAGTGCCACCCTGGGCTGATGAGGAATTGGTCGCCCGAGCGCCTCGGCGTGGCGCTGGCCGTTCTTGCGGCCTTCGGTTTTTCGTTCAAGGCGATCCTGATCAAGCTCGCCTATGCCGTGCCGCTCGCTGCGCCGGTCGATGCCGTGACCTTGCTGTCGCTGCGAATGACCTTGTCTCTGCCGGTCTTCATCTGGGTCGCCATCCGGTCCAGCCGCGCGGCGCCGCCGCTCAGCCGGCACGAGTGGCGCATGCTGCTGCTGCTCGGCCTGCTCGGCTATTACGGCGCCAGCCTCTTTGATTTTCTCGGGCTGCAATACATCTCCGCCGGACTCGAGCGCCTGATCCTGTTTACCTACCCGACGCTGACCATCCTGATCGGCGTGCTGTTCATGGGCAAGACGCTGCATCGGCATCAGGTGATTTCACTGCTCTTGTCCTACGCCGGCATCGGCCTAGCCTTCACCCACGACCTGGCATTTTCCGGCGCCGCCGGCTCGGTGCTGCTCGGCGCCTTGCTGATCTTCGGCTCGTCGCTGACCTATTCGCTGTACCTCTCCGGCAGCGCGACTATGATCGCGCGCCTCGGCGCGATGCGCTTCACCGCGCTGGTGATGATCATCTCGGCCGTCGCGGCGCAGGCCCACTTCTTCGTCACCCTGCCGCTGCGCGCCTACGTCCTGCCCTTGCGCATTTACGCCTATGTCGTCGCCATCGTGGCCTTCTCGACGGTGCTGCCGATGTTCATGCAATCGGCATCGATCGCGCGGATCGGCGCGGCACGCTCGGTGCTGATCGGCACGCTCGGGCCGGTGCTGACGATCTTCTTCAGCTGGTGGATTCTCGGCGAGCCGATGTCGCTGGCGCAGATGGCCGGCACCGGCCTGGTGCTGGCCGGCGTGCTGCTGGCGACGCGGCGCTAGTTGTCAGTATTTTCTAATCCAGATGTGAGCCTGAGCGCTGGCAGGGCTTGGTGTGGGTTGAAGGGTTGAAAGGGTCAGTGTAAGAGAAAGTGTTGGAAGTTGTCGGGGTGCGTTTTTGGTTTCGATTTTCAAAGCATG
>CAIXAY010000259.1 GCA_903917505.1 uncultured beta proteobacterium
AGTGCGACGGTATTCCCCACTGAGATTGTGGCTTTATACCTAAAGGAAGGACACAACACCCGACAAAAATACCTTCGCTGTTGACGCGCGGGCCAAGAATTGCAATGCAGTATAACCATTGCATTCGCACGAACCCGCAGGCAACGGTGTGATTTGATCAACAAGTACTTTTAATTTCTGAAATAAACATAAGTATCAACTCGAATACCTTCCACAAGTACTACACGTATTTAGCAAATAGTTAACCTGCGTACTGAATGTTTAACTGTGTTTCATTGTCATCGACTGGCTCAACAGGCAGGACAACCCACGATCGAGCCGCGCATGTCGACATGGAGTTTGACCGTGACGCTCCTCGCCCACATACGAATCCTCCCAAAAATCCTCGGGCTGATCCTGATGCTGGCAGCGGCCGCCTGCTTCGGCTCCTGGTATGCTGGTCAGCAGATGGAGCTGATCGATAGCGCCTATCTTCATTTTGTCGGCAAAGACGCGCGCGCATCGAGCACCGCGCCACGATTGAACCGCTCGACTGTCCAGTTCCAGGCGCTCGGCTACCGCATCATCGCCGAGACGGCTTTGGCGCAGAAGCGCAGGATCGTACCCGAGATCGACAACACGGCGGCCGAGGTGCGGCAGTTCACCGGACGTATCAAGGAATTGGTGCCACGCCATGCCGCCGCGCTCGAACGCGTCGAGCAGCGCGCACAGGATGTGACCGCGGCGCTGAAAGCGGTCGCGGACCTGGCGCTCACCGACCAGAGCGAAAAGGCGCTCGAATTGATGGGCGGCCGCGTCAACCCGCTGCTTGACCAGATGCTGGTCGAGGTGCGGGCGGTACGCGACCAGGTCGACAAGGATGTCGATCAGGGAGTCGGCAACCTCACCGGACAATCCCATGCAGCCGTTCTCACCACCCACATCATCATGGGCGCCGCGACCCTGCTTGCCATTGTGGCGGCATTGTTCGTCGGCCATTTCGGAATCGCCAAGCCGCTCCATGCCATGAAGGGAGCCATGAACAGACTTGCGAGCGGCGATTTCGAAGTGGCATTGCCGGGTCTCGGCCGAAAGGACGAGATCGGCGAGATTGCCGGAGCGGTCGAGGCGTTCAAGGTCAAATTGGCGGAACAGTCCCGGCTGGAAAGCGAAGAGAAGGCGGACGCCGAGCGTCGTGCCGCTGATGCCCGGCAGGCGGTTGCGGAGCGCGAAGCGGCACAGGCGCGGGCGGCCGAGGAGAAGGCTGCGGCCGAGCGCAAGACGGCGATGCATGCGCTCGCCAATCGGTTCGAATCCGCCGTCGGCCATATCATCGAAACCGTGTCGTCCGCGTCGACCGAATTGGAAGCCGCCGCCGGCACGTTGACGCACGCCGCCGACAACACCCAGCGGCTGTCCGGTTCGGTCGCGACCGCGTCGGAACAGGCCTCGTCCAACGTGCAGTCGGTCGCCACGGCGACCGAGGAACTGACCTCGTCGGTGAATGAAATCAGCCGTCAGGTGCATGAATCGAGCAGGATTGCCGGCGAGGCGGTCAAGCAAGCCGAAAAGACCGATCAGCGCATCTCCGAGCTGTCGCACGCCGCTGGCCGCATCGGCGACGTCGTCAAGCTGATCACGGCGATCGCCGAGCAGACCAACCTGCTGGCGCTGAACGCGACGATCGAGGCGGCGCGGGCGGGCGAAGCCGGCAGAGGCTTCGCCGTGGTCGCCTCCGAGGTCAAGGCGCTCGCCTCGCAGACTGCCAAGGCGACCGGCGACATCAGCGCGCAGATTTCCGGCATGCAGGCGGCGACGCAGGAATCGGTCGCGGCGATCAAGGAGATCGGGGCGACCATCGGCCGCATCTCCGAAATCGCCGGTTCGGTGGCGGCGGCGGTGGAGGAGCAAGGCGCGGCGACGCAGGAAATCTCCACCAACGTCCAGCAGGCCGCGCACGGCACGGCGGAGGTTGCCAGCAACATCACC
>CAIXAY010000260.1 GCA_903917505.1 uncultured beta proteobacterium
CGTCAGCTGGGCGACCGGGTAGGCCAGCGGCGAACGCGGATTCACCCACGACAAGACGGCCTGCAGGATGAGCGCGCCGATCAGAAGATAAATGCTGACGCGCAAGGTGGCCACCACCGCCAGCCAAAAGATCAGCACAAGCTGTTCAGCGGCCATCGCCCCGAGCCCGCCAGCCGCGGCGAAGACGGCCAGGAGCAACACGACCTGCAGCAGATAGGCCGGCAGCAGCGTCGCCAGATCGAGGCCGAAAACGCTCGGCAGCACCTTGCGCAGGGGCTTGACCAGCCAGTTGGTGAGTTCCACGACGAAGCTGCCGAAGGGGTTGCCGAAGGACACGCGGAAGGCCTGCATATAAAAACGCAGCAGCAAAGCGAGCGTCAGAAATCCGACGAGCGCATCGAGCACGAACAGGGCGGCCTGGATCAGCATCTCAATCCTTGCCCAGCAATTCGCCCAGCTGCGCGCCGCGCGCACAGGCGGCCAGCGCGCCGGCGACGATGCCTTCCTTGACGCCGTGCTCGGCCATAACATTCAAGGCGGCTTCCGTCGTGCCGCCTTTCGAGGTCACGCGCTCGCGCAGCACGCTGGCCGGCTCTTCGGACTGGGCCGCCAGTTTGGCCGCGCCGAGCATCGTCTCGAGCGACAGCTGACGCGCCTGGCGGGTGCTAAAACCGAGGTCCGTCGCGGCCTGCTGCAAGGCTTCGATGAACAGGAAAACGTAGGCCGGGCCGCTGCCCGAGACGGCCGTCACGGCGTCGATCTGCGCTTCATCGTCCACCCACAGGGTGCTGCCGACGGCGCGCAAAACGCGCTCGGCGCCGAGGCGCTCGGCTTCGGAAACGGTCGCCGGCGCGTAGAGTCCGGTGACGCCGCTGCCGATCAAGGCCGGGGTGTTCGGCATGGTGCGCACCAGCTTGTCATAACCGCCGAGCCAGCGCGACAGGTCGGAAAGGCGCAAGCCGGCGGCGATGCTGATGACCAGTTGCTGATTGAGAAACTTCTGCACCGAGGCGCAGGCCTCGCGCATCTGCTGCGGCTTGACCGCCAGCAGCAGGGCGTCGCAGCGCAGCGCAGCGGCTTCGGGTTCGGCATAACAGCGGACGCCATAGGTCTTTTCAAGCCGCGCACGGCTCTCCGCGCCAATTTCGATCACCGCAATCCCGTCCGCGGGAAAGCCATTGTTGAGCAAGCCGCCGATCAGCGCGCTGGCCATATTGCCGCCGCCCAGGAAAGTAATATTCATAGTTTGTGTCTTTCACCAAAAATAGCGGTGCCTACGCGCACCAGCGTCGAACCCTCGGCAATTGCCGCTTCGAGGTCGTGCGACATCCCCATCGACAGCGTGTCCAGCGGCATTCCCTCGTCCCGCAAGCGATCGTAAATCCAGCGCAAGCGGCAAAACGCCGCGCGCTGCCAGGCAAAATCGGAAAGCGCCTCGGGCACCGCCATAAGCCCGCGCAGTTTCAGTTGCGGCAGCGCAGCGACCGCGCGCGCCAGCGCCATCGCCTCATCCGGCGCAACGCCGCTCTTGCTCGCTTCGCCGCTGACGTTTACCTGCAGGCACACCTGCAGCGGCGGCAGCCCCTGCGGGCGCTGCTCGGCGAGCCGCTCGGCGATCTTCAGGCGATCGATCGAATGCACCCAGTCGAAGGCCGCGGCGACGACGCGCGTTTTGTTGCTCTGCAGTGGCCCGATGAAATGCCATTCGCGTTTCAGCGCCGCCAGTTCCGCAATCTTGGCCAGCGCTTCCTGCACATAGTTTTCCCCAAAGGCCTTCTGGCCGCCCGCTGCCGCCTCGCGCAGCGCCGGCGCCGGCCAGCTCTTGCTGACGGCAAGCAGCGTAATCTCCTCGGGTTGGCGTCCGCACTTTCGGGCCGCCGCGGCGATGCGTTCGCGAACGGCTTGCAGGTTAGCGGAAATTGTAGTCATAATCGGGTGTTGTGCGGATGCTTAGAGTATAACACCGCGCCCCGACCACCGCTGAGGATGAACCCTGATGGATATCACGGAACTGCTGGCTTTTAGCGTCAAGAACAAGGCGTCCGACCTGCACCTGTCATCAGGCCTGCCACCGATGATCCGGGTGCACGGCGATGTGCGGCGCATCAACCTGCCGGCCATGGAACACAAGGATGTGCACTCCATGGTGTACGACATCATGAACGACGGCCAGCGCAAGCACTACGAAGAGACGCTCGAGTGCGACTTTTCCTTCGAGATTCCCAACCTCGCGCGCTTCCGCGTCAACGCCTTCGTGCAGAATCGCGGCGCGGCGGCGGTGTTCCGGACCATTCCGTCGAAAGTCCTCTCGCTCGAAGACCTCAACTGCCCGAAGATTTTCAAGGAAATTTCCGAATATCCACGCGGCATCGTACTGGTGACCGGCCCGACCGGATCGGGCAAATCGACGACGCTGGCGGCGATGATCAACCATGTCAACGAAAACGAGCATGCGCACATCCTGACCGTCGAGGACCCGATCGAATTCGTGCACGAATCGAAGAAATGCCTGATCAACCAGCGCGAGGTCGGTCCGCACACCCTGTCCTTCGCCAACGCCCTGCGCTCGGCGCTGCGCGAGGATCCCGACGTCATCCTGGTCGGCGAAATGCGCGACCTCGAAACCATCCGCCTGGCCTTGACCGGCGCCGAAACCGGCCACCTGGTTTTCGCCACCCTGCACACCTCGAGCGCGGCCAAGACCATAGACCGCATCGTCGACGTCTTTCCGGCGGCCGAGAAGGACATGGTGCGCTCGATGCTTTCCGAATCGCTACGCGCGGTGATTTCGCAGACCCTGCTCAAGACCAAGGATGGCGCGGGGCGGACGGCGGCGCACGAGATAATGATCGGCACGCCGGCGATCCGCAACCTGATTCGCGAAAACAAGGTCGCGCAGATGTATTCCGCAATTCAAACGGGCGCCCAACTCGGCATGCAGACGCTCGATCAGAATCTTCTTGAACTGGTTCGCCGAAACGTCGTCTCAGCTGCTGAGGCACGCGGCAAGGCATCTAACAAGGATGTCTTCCCCGGCGCTTAAGGTTTAGAAAGGCAAATCATGGAACGCGATCAGGCCCTAAAATTCATGCACGACCTGCTGCGCCTGATGACGCAGAAGAACGGTTCCGACCTTTTCATCACCGCCAATTTTCCGCCGGCGATCAAGGTCGATGGCAAGATCACGCCGGTTTCGAGCCAGGTCCTGACGGCGCAGCACACCGCCGAACTCGCGCGCTCGATCATGAACGACCGGCAGGCGGCCGAGTTCGAGACGACCAAGGAGTGCAACTTCGCCATCTCGCCGTCGGGCATCGGGCGTTTCCGCGTCAATGCGCTGTTGCAGCAGGGGCGGGTCGCCGTGGTCTGCCGCACGATCAACCTGGCGATCCCGACGATCGCCGATCTCGGGCTGCCGACCGTGCTCAAGGACATCGCGATGACCAAGCGCGGCCTGGTCGTTTTCGTCGGCGGCACCGGCACCGGCAAGACCACCTCGCTGGCGGCGATCGTCGATCACCGCAACCGGACCAGCTGCGGCCACATCATCACCGTCGAGGATCCGATCGAGTTCATCCACGAGCACACGAACTGCATCATCACCCAGCGCGAAATCGGCGTCGACACCGATTCCTGGGAAGCGGCGCTGAAGAACACCATGCGCCAGGCCCCCGACGTGATCCTGATGGGCGAAATCCGCGACCGCACGACGATGGACCTGGCGATCGCCTTCGCCGAAACCGGCCACCTGTGCCTCGCCACCCTGCACGCCAACAGCACCAACCAGGCGATCGACCGGGTCATCAATTTCTTCCCGGAAGAACGCCGCCATCAGTTGCTGATGGACCTCTCGCTCAACCTGCGCGCCATGATCTCGCAGCGCCTGCTGGCCAAGAAAGACGGCAAGGGCCGCGTCGCGGCGATCGAGATCATGCTCAACTCGCCGCTGATCTCCGACCTGATCTTCAAGGGCGAAGTCGTCGAGATCAAGGAGATCATGAAGAAATCGCGCGAGCTCGGCATGCAGACTTTCGACCAGGCGCTGTTCGACCTCTACGAAGCGGGTCGCATCACCTATGAAGACGCCTTGCGCAACGCCGACTCGGTCAACGACCTGCGCCTGCAGATCAAGCTGCACGGCAAGGACGCCAAGGACCGCGATCTCAACTCCGGCATCGGCCACCTCGAAGTCGTTTAAGCGGTGGCCCGACCGCAGCGCGCCTCCGGCAGCGCGATCGGCACGGGTGCAATGAGACGAGGCAAACGCTCGTATGCCCCCGTGGTCCGCTTTTTATCAAACTTTCCTCTGCCACGGCGCCGAAAGTGAGTAAAATAGTTGGTTCCGGGGAGACCTTTCTGTTCCGCCACGTCACCAACAACCTGGCGTCATCAGACTGTCTCCAAGAACCAATATCAACGGAGAGTAAATGTTGCAGGCAGCTAGCCATGACCGAAATGGCCGTGGCGCGCTAAGGTGCCGCAGTGGCCGGCCCTCGTTCAAGACCAAGCGTTATTCGAGCCCACTCGCCTTTTCTACCCAGAGAACCGCCACCCTTTGTGATCGTGCGTTTCCCATCATTACTATGGACAGGTCATCATGAAAGCTAAGCAAGTCAAATATCCCGGCATTCCGAGCGTCATTCACGGCAACGGCGCGGTTGCCCACGTCATGAACCAGGTTTGCGGCGGCGTCATCGGCTATCCGATCACCCCGTCGACCGAAATCGCCGAGATCTACGAAGCTTTCCGCGCCGATGGCGGCGTCAATGTCTGGGGCAAGCACCCGTTCTTCTTCGAACCCGAAGGCGAGCACTCGGCGCAAAGCGGCGCGCTCGGCGCGACGCTGACCGGCGGCCAGTTCATTTCGAACGCCTCGTCGAGCCAGGGCATCCTCTACGCGCTCGAATCGCACTACGTCACGGTCGGCAAGAAGGTCGGCGGCTTCGTGCTGCAGGTCGCGGCGCGCGTCGTCTCCAAACATTCGCTCAACGTCATGGCCGGCCATGACGACGTCTATGCCCTGCTCTCCTCGGGCTACACCATATTGTTCGGATCGAATCCGCAGGAAGCGGCCGACCTCGCGGCGATCGCCTACCGCGCTTCGTCGCTGTCGCTGATCCCGGTGGCCAACGCCATGGACGGTTTCTCGACCAGCCACATGATGAGCGAGGCGATGATGCCCGAGCCGGAACTGCTCAAGGAATTTCTCGGCGACCCGGCCGGACGCATCAAGGCACCGACTCTGGCACAGGAAATGTTGTTTGGTTCCAAAGGACGCGTCGCCCAGCTGACCCAGTACCTGTCGCGCCACGAAGCCGACATCATCGAGGGCGACATGGCGGCGCTCAAGAAATATCTCGAGGCCAATGCCGCCAAGATCGAGAAGGACAATGCCGGGGCGCTGATCGCCAAGACGACGGGCTGGCTGCCCGAAGAGTTGCACGGCCAGTGGAAGCGCCAGTGGCTCAACGCCTTTGAAAAAGGCACACGCCAGTTGGTACCGGCGCAGGTCGACATCAACAACCCGGGCCTCACCGGACCGGTGCAGAACCAGCCCGATTTCCAGGCCGGCGCCGCCGACCACCGCACCCACTTCGTGAACGCCGTGCCGGCGCTGGTGCGCCAGGCGATGAGCGAATACTCCGAACTCACCGGCCGCACGTACTCGCCGGTTCATACCTTCATGTGCGATGACGCCGACACCGTGATGGTCGGCCTCGGCTCGGTGACCGACGACGTCGAAGCGGTC
>CAIXAY010000261.1 GCA_903917505.1 uncultured beta proteobacterium
GCCGATGCCGAGCGCGATGCGCGGGAAGTCCCCCTGCGCGGTCATTTCGGCGATATAGCTGCCGAGTCCCGCAGCGGTCAGCGTGGTGTCGCCCCAGCTAACGTATTCGGCAACGATGCTGGCGTTCCATGAACCGCCCGAAGCGGTGATCGCCCCGGTCACAAAACTTGGAAACACGGCTGGAAGCAGGAAACGCTTCCATTTCAGCCAGCGCGAGAGGCCCAGGTTGGACGCGGCGAAGCGCAGTTCGGTCGGGATCGTGGACGCGCCGGCAATAACATTGAACAGGATGTACCACTGGGTACCGAAAACCATCAGCGGCGACAGCCAGATGTCCGGATTGAGCCGGAAATGCACCAGTACCAGCACCACCAATGGAAACATCAGGTTGGCCGGGAACGCCGCGAGGAACTGGGCAACGGGCTGAACTTTTTCAGCCAGGCGCGGATTCATGCCGATCTTGATGCCGATCGGCACCCAGACCAGTGAAGCCAGCACGATCAGCACCACGACGCGCAGCATGGTCAGGCAGCCGAGGCCGAAGACCCGACCGAATTCTCCCCAGCCGACGGCGGTGTGAATAAAGACGACGAGTTTCCAGGCGGCGATCAGCGCCAGCGCCGTAATAACCGCATCGACGCCGCGTTCCGACCACGGCGCCGGGCGCGTTGGTCGCGCCTGGATCGAGGTGCCATCGTGCGTCTTGCGAAAATACAGCAGGCCGCGTTCCATGAAGGCGATGCCGCGATCAAACAGCGGCTGCAGCAAATCGGTCCGGCGTATCCAGGTCAGAAGCCAAGATTGTTGGCCGTCGTCCCCGGGCGTTTCCTCGAATTTGAATTTGTTGGCCCAGGCCAGCAGCGGGCGGAACAGCAACTGATCGTAAAGCATGATGCCGAACAGCATGGCCAGTATCGCCCAGCCGATCGCCGCGAGATTTTGCTCGGCGATGGCCTGGGCGATGTAGGAGCCGATGCCTGGCAGCTTGATGTCCTGGCCGGAAACCGAGATGGCTTCCGAGGCGACGACGAAGAACCAGCCGCCCGACATCGACATCATCATGTTCCACAGCAGCGCCGGCAGCGCAAACGGCAATTCCAGCCGCCAGAAGCGTTGCCACGAGGATAGCTGGAAGACGCGCGCCGCTTCGCTCAATTCGCTCGGCACGGTACGCAGCGATTGATAGAGGCTGAAGGCCATGTTCCAGGCCTGCGAGGTGAAGATCGCAAAAATGGCCGCGCATTCGACGCCCAACAGGTTGCCCGGGAACAGCGCGATGAAACCGGTGACGGTGATCGACAGGAAGCCCAGCACCGGAATCGATTGCAGCACGTCCAGCGCCGGAATCATTATTTTTTCGGCGGTGCGATAGCGCGCGGCGATCGCGGCAAATGCGAAGCTGAACAACAACGAGCAGAACAGCGCGGCGAGCATGCGCAAGCTGGTGCGCAGCAGGTAGTAGGGCAGGTACGAGGGATCGAGCGAAATGGGGAGGGATTCGCCCAGATGATAGGGGCGCGTCATTTGGGACGAGCCATAAGCCAGGAGCAACAAAGCGCCCAAAATCATGGGCAGCAGCGCCCAATCCCAGCGATTGGGCTTTGCAACGGCGTTGCCCAAGGGCTTGAACTCAAACATCATGTCCTCTTGCAAAATTTGCGATCGCGCGATGCTATACCCTAATTGTTACAAAGGGATAATCCCGGCGATGTCTTTTCCAGCGATTCGCTTCCTGTTTCGGCATTATTCTAGAGGCGATCCGGCCTGGGGTCCGGACTTCAACACGGCCGACCTGCCGATCCTGAGGTCGATGTCGCGCGTGGACGGCCGCGACGCCCTACACTTTGCAGCCCAGCGCGACTGAACCAGGGATACAAGATGCAAGGCCTTGCCGATTTCGCTTTCGGTCTAAGGAAATTCTGAACAAGCCCGTCACACCGGCGAAAGCCGGTGTCCAGTGCCGGCGCCTAATGGATTCCGGCTTTCGCCCATAAGCGCTAACTTAATATTGCATATTTTCATAAAACCGCCGATACTTTGAAGCAATTCGAGGTGGGAGTGATTTGATGAACGAGACGGCGATAGAGTTGAGTGCA
>CAIXAY010000262.1 GCA_903917505.1 uncultured beta proteobacterium
CAATCCGCTCTTCGTTCATGTTGATCACCATCCTCAGGATGATCAACCCACAGGGCCTTCGCGTTCAGATTCTTCGGTTCAGGCTCACTTCTCGTTGGAAATACGGGCCTCGTTCAGGCTCAATCCTCATTGGACAAGGCTTTGTCTTCCGCGGCGGCGGCAATGACGATAGAATTGCCGACCGGGGGCCATCAGCGAGGTCCGCATGAACCATAGCGCAAGCCACAGCGAAAAGCCGGAGGTCACGCCGTTCTGGCAGCGCCTGCCGCTCTTCTTCCGTTATCCTTTGCACATCGAGCCGCTGCTCTACATGGCCGTGCTGGCGACCGCCACGCTGCTCGGCTTCATTCTGCCGGTGCCGGCGCCGTTCGGCCATCTGCTGGTTCTTTTCGGCGTCTGGCTGGCTTTCATCCGTTATGCCTACAAGACGCTCGACCAGACGGCGCAGGGGCGCCTGCGGCCCGATCAGCATGAGTCGCACAGCGACAAGGACAGGGCCAACCTGCCGTACAAGCAGTTCGCCATCCTGGTCGTCACCGGTTTCGCCCTGGTGTTCGCCGCGCGGCTGGGCGGCCTGATCTTCGGTGCGGCGCTGATCTTCAGCGTGCTGACCCTGCCGGCCAGCGTGATGATCCTGTCGATCACGCGCAGTTTCTGGGCTGGCTTGAACCCGCTCGCGGCCATCGGCATGATGCGCGTCATCGGCATGCCCTATCTCGGCCTGTGCGCCTTTCTCTTCCTCCTCTCGGCGAGCCAGGGCTTTCTCCAGAGCAGCCTGCTGCCGCGGCTGCCGGTCTGGTCCCTGCTGCCGGCGCTCAATTTCGTCGCGATGTATTTCACGCTGATCATGTTCAACATGATGGGCTATGTCGTCTATCAACATCATCATTTGCTCGGCGTGCCGGTCGTCGCCGGCGACGCGCCGGGAACGAAGGGCAGCGAACGCGGCGGCGACGCCGAGGCGATCGGCCGGCTGATCGGCGCCGGGCAGATCGACGCGGCGCTGGAGCTGGCCTACGAAGCGCAGCGTGTCGCGCCCGACGACGCTGCGGCGCACGGCCGCTATCACAAGCTGCTGGCGCTCGCCGGCCGCAACGAGCGGCTGGCCTCGCATGCCAAGCCTTATCTCACGCTGCTCTTGAACAAGGGCCAGGGTGACGAGGCGCTGCAGATCTTCCGCGGCATGCGCGAGCGCGACCCCAGCTTTGTCCCTGAACAGCCGGCGCAGCTCTTGCGCCTCGCCGAAGCGGCGCGCCGGCGGCGCGAGTTTCCCGAGGCCCTGGCCCTGGTCAAGGGTTTCGACAAGCGCTTCCCCGGCCACGCCGAAATTCCGGCGGTCTATCTGTTCGCGGCTCGCGTGCTCTGCGAGAACCTGCGCCAGGACGCCAGCGCGCGCCAGATCCTGGCGGCTTTGCTGGCGCGTTACCCGGAGCACGCGGTCAGCGCCGAAGCGCGGCAACTGCTCGCCGCGATCGACAAGCTCGCCGCCCCGCCGGCGGCGCATTGAGGCCGCGGCGCGGCGATCAGGCGAGTAGGGCGGCGTTGCGCGCGGCGTTGCTGGCCGGATAGTCGCTTTTCAAACGGCTCACCGTGGCGTCGCACATGGCGCCGTTGCCGCCGCGCCGAAAGGCCTGGGCGACGAGCAGCAGGAGGTCGGGCAGTTCCTCCTGCTGCGGCGCCCGGCGGGCGAGCACGCGCGTCAGGCGCTCGGCGTCGTCGGCATGGCCGGAGCGCGCCAGGCGGCGGATCAGCGTGAGCAACTGCGCGACGCTGAAACGCACAGTGGGTTTGGCGAGCTTCAGGTAGTCGACGAAGGTTTCGTGCATGAGTTCGGCGCTGGCCGGATGGTCGTCGGGCAGCGCGAAGATCAGCGCCGCCGCGTGGTGGTAATCCTCGCTCGCCGGCGCGTTGCGCGCGACGTTGTAATAGCGGCCGACGACCACGAGGTCGCGCGGCCTGGCGTGGGCGAGGTGGCGCAGCGCGCGGCGCGCTTCGTCGATGCGCAAGGCGCCGAGCAGCGCGTCGATTTTCGCCAGCTTGCCCGGCAGCGGATCGACGGCCGCTTCCTGTCTTGGCACGGCCAGGCGCTTCCTGCCGAAGCGGCGCTGCGCCGCGATCAGCACCGCGCCGGTCACGAAGCCGCCCAGGTGCGCCATGTAATTGACGTGGCTGCCATGGTTGTACAGGTATTGGTAAATCTCGTTGGCCATCCACAGCGGCAGGATGATGATCGCCGGGGCGCGGAAGAAGTCGAAATAGACCAGCACCCAATAGAAGAAGCGGATCTTGCGCGTGCCGTAGAGCATGACGAACATCGCCATGACACCGGCAATGGCGCCCGACGCGCCGATTCCCGGTCCCATGCGGCTGGCGTTGAAGACCAGGTCGAAGCCGGCGGCGCCGATGCCGGAGAGCAGATAGAAAGCGAGGTAATGCCACTTGCCGAGCGCTTCCTCGACCAGGTAGCCGACGATGAAAAGAATCGCCATGTTGCCGAGCAGATGATCGAAGTTGGCGTGCAGGAACATGTGCCCGATCAGCCCGGCGAAAGTCGGGTGCGCCGGCCGGAAGCCGAAGCGCTCGACGAGATTGGCCTGGCGCAGGCGGTCGAATTCGGCGCGCTCGCGGCGCCAGACCGGGTAAGCCGCTTCGCCGGGCAGCACGATCTTTCCATCGCGCAGGCGCTTCATGAACGCGCCGTCGTTTTCCATGGCCTGCAAGACCAGCGGCCAGCGCTGCTTGCTCAGCGCGTCCGCGCTCCGGGCGGCCCGGTCGCCGCGGCCGCTGCTCTCGAGGTGCTTGACGTAACGCGGCAACTCGACGGCCGGCAGCGTCGACGCCGCGTAGTAGCGGTAAGCCTGCTCCTCCCGCCTGTCGTCGCCGCTCTGCAGTCCGAAATGGATCAGGACGTTAATCAGGATCAGCAGCAGCGTGACGACCGGCGGGTTGCGCCAGTCGGGGTGGCGGCTTACCGGAATGATCAGCATGGGAACGATTATGCCAGTGGCGCCGCGTTTCGGGCAGCCGGAATCGCGGCCGCAAAGCGAACTTGCCGGAACTCCTTGCCCGGTTGGCGGCCTTGCGTTCGCGTTCTTATTGTGTTCTCGACGTGCGGCCGCTCATGGCGATCAACCGGAAATTTCCGAATATCGGCAAAGCAGCTCGCGCCAAGCGCCTGCGTATCGGGCTATCTGTTGCGGGGAATGCTCGACACTTCGCTCACGCCGGTTCCACTTCGACAAAACTCACCTTTGCTTCGGCGAACATGGCCCGGGCCTCGCTCATGTCGTCTTTCCAGCGAACGAGAAATTCCGCGCTCGGCGGCGGGCACACCACGCGTTTGATGCCCTCCTGAACGATCTGCGCTGCGCAGCGCGCGCAGGGCGGGTGGGTGGTGTAGATGGTGCATCCACTCAATTCCCGCTTGGCGAAGGACATGGCGTTCTGCTCGGCGTGCAGAACGCGCCGGTACTTGCGTTCGCGGTCAACGTAAATCGAAGGGTCGTCGTCGGTGCCGGCGGGGAAACCGTTGAAGCCGAGCGACACGATGCGCTTGCCGTCGGTGATGACCGAGCCGACCTTGCTCGACGGATCCTTGCTCCAGGTGGCGACAAGCTGCGCCATGGCCAAGAAACGCAGGTCCCAGTTCGTCATCGCACACTCCGTTCAGTTTGAAAGTCGCAAGCGCCTAGCGCCCGAGCCGTCTGCAGATTTCCAGCGTCAGCGCCGACTGGTTCATGCTGTAGAAATGCAGGCCCGGTGCGCCGCCGGCCAGCAGACGCTCGCACAGTTCGGTGACGAGGTCGAGGCTCAAGGCGCGAATCGCGTCGGTGTCGTCGCCCAGGCCCTCGAACTTGCGCCGCATCCAGCGCGGCAATTCGGCGCCGCAGGCATCGGAGAAGCGCGCCAGCTTGTAGAAGCTGGCGATCGGCATGATGCCGGGAATGACCGGTATGTCGAGGCCTTGCGCGCGGACGTCCTCGACGAAATGGAAGTAGGCGTCGGCATTGTAGAAGTATTGCGTGATCGCCGAGTCGGCGCCGGCCTTGACCTTGCGCACGAAGGCGGCGAGATCGTCCTGCGGCGTGCGCGCCTGCGGATGCCATTCGGGATAGGCGGCGACGGCGAGATGGAATTGGTCGCCGGTCTCGCTGCGAATGAATTCGACGAGCTCGCTGGCGTAGCGGAACTCGCCCGATTCGGCCATGCCCGACGGCAGGTCGCCGCGCAAGGCGACGATGCGGGTAATTCCGGCGGCGCGGTATTGCTGCAGGATTTCGCGGACGTTGGCGTGCGTCGAGCCGATGCACGACAAGTGCGGCGCGGCGCCGAATCCCTCGGCGGCGATTTGCTTGACGATCGAGAAGGTGCGTTCGCGCGTCGACCCGCCGGCGCCGAAAGTGACCGAGAAGAATTCAGGTTTCAGCACCGCCAGCTTCTCGCGCACCAGGCGGAGTTTCTCCACCCCCTCGGGCGTTTGCGGCGGGAAGAATTCGATCGAGAGTTCGATGCTGTCCATAGGGGTGCCTTGTCAATGCTTGCCGTGAACGAGCAGGCTGGCCAGCGCCCACGAGATGACGCTGTAGAGGATGGAGCCGAAGACCGCCGGCCAGAAGCCGCCGACGGCAAAGCCGTCGATCAATGAACTCGCCAGCCAGAACATCAGGCCGTTGATCACGAAGATGAAGAGCCCGAGCGTCAGCAGGGTGACCGGCAGCGTCAAGATCAAGAGCAGCGGACGCACGATCGCATTGATCAGGCCGAGCAGCAGCGCCGCGATCAGCGCGGTGCCGAACGAGGCGATCTGGATGGACGGCACCAGATAAGCGACGGTCAGCAGCGCAACGGCGTTGAGTATCCAGAGCAGGATCAGGCGCATGGCGTCCTCCTTCGCGGCTTAGTAGCGGTAGTGCTCGGCCTTGTACGGGCCTTCGATCGGGACGCCGATATAGGCGGCCTGATCCGGGCGCAGCACCGAGAGTTGCGCGTTGAGTTTCTTGAGCTGCAGGCGCGCGACCTTTTCGTCGAGATGCTTGGGCAGCGTATAGACGCCCACCGGGTAATCGGCGTTGCGCGTAAACAGCTCGATCTGGGCGATCGTCTGGTTGGCGAAGGACGAGCTCATGACGTAGGACGGATGGCCGGTGCCGCAGCCGAGGTTGACCAGGCGTCCCTTGGCCAGCAGGATGATGCGGCGGCCGGACGGGAAAATGATGTGGTCGACCTGCGGCTTGATTTCTTCCCAGGTGTATTTTTCGAGCGAGGCGACGTCGATCTCGTTGTCGAAGTGGCCGATGTTGCAGACGATCGCCTGGTCCTTCATCTTGACCATGTGCTCGTGCGTGATGACGTGGAAATTGCCGGTGGTGGTGACGAAGATGTCGGCCTTGTCGGCGGCATATTCCATGGTCACCACGCGGTAGCCTTCCATCGCCGCCTGCAGCGCGCAGATCGGATCGATCTCGGTGACCCAGACCTGCGCCGACAGCGCGCGCATGGCTTGCGCCGAGCCCTTGCCGACGTCGCCGTAACCGGCGATCAGGGCCACCTTGCCGGCGATCATCACGTCGGTGGCGCGCTTGATGCCATCGACCAAGGACTCGCGGCAGCCATAGAGGTTGTCGAACTTGGACTTGGTGACCGAATCGTTGACGTTGATCGCCGGGAACTTGAGCTCGCCGCGCTGATGCATCTGATACAGGCGATGCACGCCGGTGGTCGTCTCTTCGGTGACGCCCTTGATGGCCGCCAGGCGAACCGAATACCAGGCCGGATCGACGGCGAGCTTGGCGCGGATCGTCGAGAAAAGGATGGTTTCCTCTTCGGAGCTGGGCTTGGCGATGACCGAAATGTCCTTCTCGGCGCGCGCGCCGAGGTGCAGCAGCAGGGTCGCGTCGCCGCCGTCGTCGAGGATCATGTTCGAATAAGCGCCACCGGCCCACTCGAAGATGCGGTGCGTGTAATCCCAGTAATCGACCAGCGATTCGCCCTTGACGGCGAACACCGGGATGTC
>CAIXAY010000263.1 GCA_903917505.1 uncultured beta proteobacterium
CTGCGCCGCTTCGACAAGGGTGGTGACGCTTTTTACGACCAGATCTCGGCGCTGCACAAATCGGTGCGCGGTTCAAACCCGGATGCCGCGCTCTACTGGTTCTGCCGCATGCTCGACGGCGGCGCCGATCCGCGCTATCTGGCGCGGCGCATCGTGCGCATGGCCTGGGAGGACATCGGCCTGGCCGACCCGCGCGCCGCGCAGGTCGCCGGCGAAGCGGCGCAGACCTATGAGCGCCTCGGCTCGCCCGAAGGCGAGCTGGCCCTCGCCGAGGCGGTCATCTACATGGCCATGGCCGCCAAATCGAACGCCGCCTATGTCGCGTATAATGCAGCGCGCGGCTTCGTTGCCAAGGACGCGTCGCGGCCGGTGCCGCTGCACCTGCGCAACGCGCCGACCAAGCTGATGAAGGAACTCGATTACGGCAAGGATTACCGCTACGCGCACGACGAGGCCGAAGCCTACGCGGCCGGCGAAGATTATTTCCCGGAGAACATGCCGGCGGTCGAGTGGTACCAGCCGGTGGCGCGCGGCTTGGAATTGAAAATCGGCGAGAAGCTCGCGCACCTGCGCGAACTCGACGGCGCTGCAAGAAAATCAAAAGACCCTGAGGACTGACCATGCTCGATATTCAACTGCTGCGAAGCAACCTTGACACCGTTTGCGAACGCCTGGCCACCCGCGGCTACGTGCTCGACCGCGCCACCTTCGAGAAACTCGAGGCGCAGCGCAAGACGCTGCAGACGCGCACCCAGGACCTGCAGGCCAGTCGCAACAGCCTGTCGAAACAGATCGGCATGTTGAAGGGCAAGGGCCAGGACGCGACGGCGGTGATGGCCGAGGTCTCGGCGCTCAAGGCCGAGCTCGATGCCAATGAAATCGCGCTCGCCGAACTGCTGCGCGAGTTCGACGCCTTCGTCGCGACGATTCCCAACATGCCGCAGGACAGTGTTCCGGTCGGCAAGTCGGCGGACGACAACGCCGAGGTCAAGCGCTGGGGCAAGCCGGCAAGCTACGATTTCGCGGTCAAGGATCACGTCGACCTCGGCGAAGCGCTCGGCCAGCTCGATTTCGCCACCGCCGCGAAGATCGCCGGCGCGCGCTTTTCCCTGCTCAAGGGGCCGCTCGCCCGCCTGCACCGCGCCATCGCCCAGTTCATGCTCGATGTGCATACCGAGGAACACGGCTACACCGAAATCTACGCGCCTTATCTCGTCAATGCCGCCAGCATGACCGGAACCGGGCAGCTGCCGAAGTTCGAGGCCGACCTGTTCAAGATCCTGCGCCCCGACGCCGAACCACTGTACCTGATCCCGACCGCCGAAGTGCCGGTCACCAACATCGTGCGCGACGAAATCCTCGCTGCGGCCGCGCTGCCGCTGAAATTCGTATGTCATACGCCGTGTTTCCGCTCGGAAGCCGGCTCCTATGGCAAGGACACGCGCGGCATGATCCGCCAGCACCAGTTCGACAAGGTCGAGTTGGTGCAGATCGTCAGGCCCGAGCACTCGTGGCAGACGCTGGAGGAGCTGACC
>CAIXAY010000264.1 GCA_903917505.1 uncultured beta proteobacterium
ACGCCTTATCAACGCGTCGCCGATCCGCCCCGCCCCGTCAAAGGCAGGGAAATATCCGCCATCTTGGACGAGCGGCCGAACACCGTGATCCGCGGCGCGACTGTGCTCGCCATGGACGAGGACGATGCCGACTATCCGGCGCTGCGCATTGCCATCCTGGCGTTGGGCGGTGACAGCCAAAGCCGGCTATGGAAGAGGTTGCGCGAACGCGACGGCCTGAGCTACTCGGTGGGCTCGAGCATAAGTGCCAGTGTCCTCGATCATCGCGCCAGCGTCAGCCTCTCCGCCATTGTGGCCAATGCTAAAGCAGGCGCAGCGCGTACGGCCTTGCGCGAGGAACTGGCACAGGCGCTAAGCCAGGGTTACTCGGAGGCGGAGATCGAAGACGCCAAGCGGCGCTTCTTCGAGGCGCAGAGGCTTTATCTTTCTGATGAAAAGGCTTATGCAGGCCTGATGACGAGCGCGCTCGAAACCCATCACGACTTTGCCTGGATCGCGGCCTATAACCAGCGCATCAAGGAAGTCGATGCGCAGGCGGCGAGCGCCGCGATCAAGAAATGGATCAAGCCGGACAGCATCGTCTGGTCGGTCGCTGGCGGCAAGCTCTAGCGCCGGACCAGTTGTTGTTGCCCTAGCCTCGGGATTCGCTCGCGGCGAGCTTGGCCGAGTCTTCGTTAAACGATCTACCGAAAGCGAAACGCAACCCGACCAAGAGCGCGGGTACGGCCATCGCTGTGAACGCGGCTGGATAGCCGAAGCCGGCGCCGACGATGGCGCCAAACAGCGGCGGTCCGGCAACGATGCCCAGGAAAAAGAAACCCACCGACCCCCCGGTTGCCAGGCCGACCGTGCCCGGCGCTGCCAGCCGTGCGACCTGCGCCAGATGAACGCCGTTCCAGCCTGCCGCCGAGGCACCAAACAAGGCGCATACGGCGAGCACCGCGGGTGCCGGCCAGATGGGCGACAATAATGCGGTCACCAGGGCTCCCGTTGCCATCATGATGCCGACTATGCCGAACATGCGCATCGGCGCGACCCAGTGATCTGCCATCGTCCCCCAGACGATCCGACCTGTGACGCCGCCGGCCTGCGCGACCGCCAAGGTGAGGCCGGCCTGGATCAGCGGCAGGTGTAAGTCATGCACCAGATAGGTCACCAGAAAAGCCATCAGGCACATTTGCATCGAGGCATAAAACAGCGAGGCATAAGCCAACGCACGGATCGGCCCATGCGCGAGCACCAACATGAGCGGTGCGATGGCGTCGCGGAGCCGCATGCGTCGGCCAGGCTGCCGATCGTCATCGAGACGTGCGCGAACGGGCTGAGCGCAAATTGCCACTGCGAGGGCGATCACGGCCATGACCGCGAGGCCCGTACGCCAACCGGCCGCTTGGACTACGGGCGGCACCAACACGCCGGCCAAGGCGCCGCCCAGTGGCACGCCGGTCTGCTTGATGGAGAATATGACGCCGGTCAGATGAGGCGGCGTGGTCTTGGCGAGAATGTGCGAGCTGGCGGGCGTGACCGGACCGCAGCCCGAGCCGATCAGAATGGCGCCGATAACCAGAGCCCAGGGCACGGCCAACATCACCATGGCCAGGCCTGCCGCACACAGCAGCAGACAGGCCTGGCTCAAGCGTATGGCGCCGAAGCGCACGACCAGCGAACTGCCGACGACGCTGGAAATCATCGCCGCCACACCGATGATGGAGACGAACACGCCGACATAAGTGGCCGAAATGCCTATGTCGGCGGCTGCGGCCGACGCCAGCACCGGCACGGTGAGTTGAGAGCCCGTGCTCATCATCTGCATCGCCAGCGTCGCCACCAGGGGGCCGATGCCGCCATCGAGCAAGGCGCGCATCAGGCCGGGCCGGGATGTCTTGTCGGAATCGGTCATTGCATTGAGGACGCCGCTATCTCGGCGACGGTCGCATCGATCAGCCAGCGGGAGATGCTCATCCGCTGCGGTAAGCGTGGCAGGCGTTCGATGTCGAACCAGTCGGCTGCCTCGATTTCGCCCTCTTGCGGCGTGATTTCGCCGGAGAGGTAGTCGGCGCGAAACGCGATCATCAAGGAGTGGGGAAAGGGCCAGGGCTGGCTGCCGAAGTAGCGGATATTTCCGATTTCGATGCCGACCTCTTCGCGCACCTCGCGCACCAGCGTTTCTTCCAGGCTCTCGCCCGGCTCCACGAAGCCCGCTAGCGCGCTGTACATGTCGGCGACGAAATGCGGCGAGCGTGCGAGCAGCAATTCCCGGCCGCGGCATATCAGGGCCATGACCGCCGGCGCGAGGCGCGGATAATTGGTCAGGCCGCACTTGGGACAGACGCGCACGCGCTCGCTGGCGCTTCGCTCCGTGGCTGTGCCGCAGCGGCCGCAATACGCGTGCGTGCGGTCCCATTCGACGATTTGCACGGCGCGTCCTGCTATGGCGAGCGCCGTGTCGTCCAGCCGTTCGAACAAGCGCCGCAGCCCGACAACAGTCCAGGGCGCCGACGGCAGGACATCATCTTCCAGTTCGGCAGCGAAACACGAGCGCCCATCAAGGTGACCCAGATAGTGGGTGCGACGCGGCTCGTGACCCAGGCCGCCTAATTCATTCCGGCTCGGGATGCGCGCCGCCTCGCCTTCCTCGATAACGAGAAGCTGCGTGCCCTGAAACACGAACCAGAGGTCTGCGCCGCTGGCTTGCTCCGGCGCTGTGACTGCGGCTAGGAACATTTTTCCGGGGTGTATCCAGGCCGACAACTGCTTGCAGCTAACTCGCGTAGGAGGGCGCAGACAGGAGTCGGCAGCAGGTTGGGGCACATCGCGCTTATTGTACCGGCTGCGCGTTTGGCCCGCTTGAGCGAGGTCGAAAAGAGGTACAATCGCGACAATCACTCCGGCATCCAAGACCGGCAGCCGCCGTACCGCCGAACCGCTCCAGCCAGGAGCCGAGGCGCACACTGTCATCGGTTTTTTTTGGGAAGGTTGTCATGCGCAAATATCTGCACATCGATCTCGGAGATCGCTCCGTCAGAACAGAAGAAATGCACGGCGAAGCGATTTGCCGGGCTGGCCGCCATTTCATCGCCAAGACTTTGCTGGAACTCGGCACTGCCAAGGTCGACCCGTGGTCGCCGCAAAACCCCTTGATCTTCTCGGCAGGCCCGTTCGCGGGCACGAACTTCTCCAACGCCAACCGGATCAGCGTCGGCTGCAAGAGCCCGATGACGGGTGGCGTCAAGGAAGCGAACTCCGGCGGCACGTTTGCTTTTGCGTTGGGGCAGATCGAGCACGCAGGCTTCACGCTCTACAACGCATCGAACGAATGGGTGGTGATCCACTTGTCCAAGGAAGGACCGGTCGCGTTCGAGAGTGCCGCACCCTACATGGGCAAGGGCAACAATGAAGTCGCCGAGATGCTGTTCGCGCGCTACGGGAAGAAAATCAGCTTCGCGCTGACCGGGCCGGTCGGGGAATATCTGGGCCTGGCCGCAGGGATTTCCTTTGCCGATACCGATGGCCGTCCTTCGAGGCTTGCTGCACGCGGCGGCGTCGGCGCCGTTATGGGCGCGAAGAAGGTCAAGGCCATCGTCTGCGATCTCGACAAGATGCCGACCTTTCACGACCGCAAGAAACTGATCGGGTCGATTCGGGAATATGGCGCACGGCTGAAGGCGGAGCCGGCCATCCAGGCCTTCACCAAGTACGGCACGGCGATGATGGCGGATCTTTTGAATCGCCTGGGCGGCCTGCCCGTGAAGAGCTTCAGCGGCGGGCGCGTTGCCGAAGCCGGCGAGGTCCTGAAGGTCGGCGGCGACTTCCTGCGCGAGCGCATGATCAGTCGCGGAGGCCAGCCTGAGCACGCGTGCATGCCCGGCTGCCAGATCGAATGCAGCAACGTCTATGTCGATGCCAACGGCAAGGAGCTGACCTCGCCGCTCGAATACGAGACCCTGGGCCTGATGG
>CAIXAY010000265.1 GCA_903917505.1 uncultured beta proteobacterium
CGACTGGTCCCAGCGCAGGTCGTGCGGATCGGCGAAGTTGTTGAGCAGCGCATAAAGGGCGCCGGCCAGGCTGACGAAGAAGCACGAAATGACGAAGGACAGCCAGATGTGCTGCTCGACCGGGATGCCGAGAAAGCGCGCGCGCCGCTCGTTTTCGCGGATCGCGAGCAGGGTGCGGCCGAACGGCGAGCGCAGCAGCGCGGCCATCGTCGCGACGGCGAACACGAAGCAGATGAACACCAGGTAGTAGAGCGCCTTGTCGTTGTTGAGGATGTCGATCGTCGTGAAGCCGAGGTCGATCGGTATCCGCCGCCACCCCGACAGCCCGTCGTCGCCGCCGGTCATCGAATTCCAGCGAAAGGCGATGAAGTAGAACACCTGCCCGAAGGCGATCGTGGCCATGGCGAAATAGACGCCGCGCAGCTTGACGATCAGCGCACCGACCACTGCCGCAGCCGCCGTGCCGACGGCCACGCCGACCAGGATGCCGAGCGGCGTGCTCGGCACCAGGTACTTGATGGTCATGCCGACGCCATAGGCGCCGAGGCCGAAATAGGCGGCGTGACCGAACGACAGCACGCCGGTGAAGCCGAGCAGGAAGTTGAGCGCCATCGCCGTCAGCGACATGACGACGACGCGCGTGCCGAGGCTGGTATAACCACCGAGCAGGCCGATCCAGTAAGGCATGGTCGCCAGGCAGAACCAGATGGCGATGTCGGCAGAGGTCTTGGCCCGCGTCATCACTGTATCCGCCCTTCTTCGCCGAGCAGCCCGTGCGGGCGAACGAGCAGGACGATACCCATCATCACGTAGATGACGGCCTCGCTCGCCGAGGGAAAGAAGACGGTCACGAGGCCCGAGGTGAGGCCGATCAGCAAGCCGCCGAGCAGCGTTCCCGGCAGGCTGCCGAGGCCGCCGACGATGATGGCCACGAAGCTCGGCATGATCAGCGCGCTGCCGATGGTCGGCTGCAGACCGAGCATGCCCGCCGCGAGCACGCCGGCCAGCCCGGCCATGTAGATGCCGAGGCCGAAGTTTACGTTGCGCAGCAGGCGCACGTTGACGCCGAGCGCCGAAACCATTTCGAGGTCGCCGGAGCCGGCGCGTATGCGCATTCCGAGACGGGTGCGGTTGAGCACGAGAAACAGGACCGCGACGGCGGCGCAGACCAGCAGCATCATGAACAGCCGGTAGCCGGTCAGGAAGAAGAAATCGCCGCTCAGCGGCCGCGCCATCCAGTCGGGAATTTCGAAGGGCAAGGTGCCCGCGCCCCAGATATAGCGCGTCCCGTCCTCGAGCACGAAGGCCAGCCCGAAGGTCAGGAGCAGGCTGTAGAGCGGGTCGCGGCCGTAGAGCCTGCGAATCAGCAGGCGCTCGACCAGGAGGCCGATGGCGGCGGTGAGCAGCGGCGCGACGGCGAGCGCGCCCCAGAACCCGAGGTAGGGCATCAGGGTGTAGGCGAGATAGGCGCCGATCGCCAGGAAACCGCCGTGGGCGAAATTGATCACCCCCGACAAATTGAGGATCAAGGAAAGACCGAGCGCCATCAACGCGTAGAAAGCGCCGATGATGAGGCCGTTGAACACACTGAACAGGACTTGCTGCGTCACACTCCCCCCCAATTTTCGAGTCCCCACAACTCGGCCGGGCGACGGCCCGCGCGTACATCGGAACGGCTAGTACCCGCCGTCGTCGAGCAGCGCGGGGACAGTCGCTGCCGGCGCCACGAATCGGACGCGCTGGCCGTCACCGGTCACCGCGTCGCGAGGGTCAATTCCATTTCATCTGGCAACCCGTTTCGGCGACCGGCAAGGCCGCCTCGACGCCTTTGACCAGTTCGTCGACCTGGAACAGGTCCTGCGGCTCGGCGCCTTTCTCCTGGGCACGACCGACATAGAGCGTGGGCATCAGCTGATGGTCGCCGGCGCGGTAGAAAGTGTCGGAAGGCATCAACGCGACTTCCGGCGGCAACTTGAAGTTCTCGGTCGCTTTCGCCAGCTTGACCGCATCGAGCGTCTTTTCCTGATTGGCAACCAGCGCGCAAGTCCAGGCGGCGACATAGCCGAACCAGTGCCTTGCCGTCGGCACCTTGCCGCCGTTGCGCTTGCGTATGCCGGCGACGAACTCGGCGACATGCGGGACATTCGGCTGCTTCCAGTACCATTCGAAGACCCAGGTGCCGACCCGCGCGTTGGGCGGCAGCCCGTCGAGCACTTCCAGTTCCTGTTGCGCGCCGGCCAGGTGAAAGCGCTTGTCGAGGCCGAACTGCACCGCCTGTTTCAACGCGTTGATCATGTCCTGTCCGGCCTGCAGGAAGATGATGACGTCGGGGTTCGCGGCTTGCGCCTTGATCAGATACGAGGAAAAATCAGACGCGCCGAGCGGCACCAGGTCGGCGCCGACCTCGGTCCCGCCGAACTGCTTGAGACTGGCTTCGAAACCCTGCTGCAGGGTGTGGCCGAAAGCGTAGTCGGGGGTGATGAAATACCACTTCTTGCCGTATTTGTTGAACAGCGTCTTGGCCACCGCATTGGTTTCCATGCGCGTTGTGTTGCACACGCGGAACACGTTCCAGTGGCAATCGGTACCGGTGACCGCGTCGGTATGGCCGCCGGTGACGACGTGGTAGATGCGGCGCTCGTTCGAAACCTGGGCGGTCGCGACGGCCATCGCCGAATTGACGTTGCCGAGCAGGAAATCGACCTTGTCGCGATCGATCAGCTTGCGCGCCTTCTGCACCGCGGCGCCGGTATCGGCGCTGGTCGAATCCTCGACCACGAGCTGCACCTGGCGGCCGAGAATCCCGCCCTTGGCGTTGATCTGCTCGATCGCGTATTCGCAGCCGATCTGTTCGTTCTTGCCGAGTTCGGCGTAAGTTCCGGTCAGCGGATCGTTAAGACCGATCTTGATCGCCTGTTCACCACGCGCCTGGATGATGAAAGGTCCGGTCATTTGGGCCACGCCCAGTGTAGCGGCGGCCTGAAGAATCCGACGACGGCGTGGGTTGATGATATTGTCTTGCTCAGCCATGGAGTGCCTCCTGCGTCCTGGGTGGTTGAAAGCGCCCTGGTTGAAATGTCGCACAGGACGCGCGCGCGAGACCGCTGTGGCGGGGTGGATTGATCGTCAAGCGTGTTGGCCCTTCCCCTCGATTAAGCGGTCCTTCTTCGACTCTAGCGGCACGGCCAGTGCCGCCGCACGAGTTAGCGCATATTTGCATATGGCATACGAAGATCTGTCAGACATCGATAGTGGGCAAGCCAGATGGGAGCTGTCTGGCTGCTCGGACATCAGCTGGCAGATTTAGTTTCCCGGAGGACTCTCACGCTTCGCGATTTGCTCCGACCGGCGGGACTAAAGCACCCTGAGTGGAACAGCACGTGTTCGGGGGCATTCAGGAGTGGATCAAACAGCGATAGTGGTCGCTTACGCCGAAAATGCCAATAGCATAATAGCAGGCGATTTATTCTGTTGCGGGCAAG
>CAIXAY010000266.1 GCA_903917505.1 uncultured beta proteobacterium
CGGCCGCGTCATGCGCGCCAGCACGTTCATCGGCGTGGCGATCAGCGCGGCGATGCTCTCCGGCGCGAGCAGGGCCAGGCGCTTGGGAACGAGTTCGCCGACGACGACCGAGAAATAGGTCAAGCCAACCACCACCACGGTCAGCGCCAGGGCGCGGGCGAAGGGCGCGATCAGCGGAAACTGTGCGAGGCAAACGGTGAGCGGATCGGCCAGCGTGCTCTCGCCGATCGCCCCGCTCAAAATGCCGACCGTCGTGATGCCGACCTGGACGGTCGACAGGAATGCCGACGGATCATTGTTCAGCTGCAGCGCCGACAGCGCGCCCGGACTGCCGTCGTCGGCGAGCTTCTGCAGCCGGGACTTGCGCGAGGAGACGACGGCGATCTCCGACATGGCAAGAACGCCGTTGAGCAGGATGAGGAAAAGCAGCAGGACGACTTCCATTTAGGCTTTCAGTAAAGGCGCTTGCTCAATCACCGCGGCGCCGGTAATGCGCGTGCAATTGCACCGCTGGCGAACGCTTCTTGCGCAGGCGCAGGTTGAGCATTTCGACGCCCAGCGAGAAGGCCATCGCGAAGTAAATATAGCCCTTCGGCACATGATGGCCGAAACCTTCGGCGAACAGCGCCAGGCCGACGACGAGCAGGAAGGACAAGGCCAGCATCTTGATCGTCGGATGCTCGGAAACGAATTCGCCGATGGGCTTGGCGAAAGCGATCATCAATCCGACCGACGCGACGACCGCGGCGATCATCACCGCCACATTATCGACCATGCCGACGGCGGTGATGATCGAGTCGAGCGAGAATACGACGTCGATGACGATGATCTGGGAAACGATGGCGGCGACGGTCGCCTTGACCACACCGCGCTCGCCCTCTTCTTCGCCTTCGAGCAACTGGTGGATTTCCTGGGTGCTTTTCCAGAACAGGAAAACGCCGCCGCCGATCAGGATCAGGTCGCGCGGCGAGACCGGCCTGCCGACCACGCTGAACAGCGGCGGCGTCGCGCCGACGATCCACGACAGCAGCAGCAGGAGCGCGATGCGCGTAAACATCGCGAAGAACAGGCCGATCTTGCGCGCCCGCTCGCGGCTTGGCGGCGGCAGCCGATCGACCAGGATCGAGATGAAAACGATATTGTCGATTCCCAGCACCAACTCAAGAGCGGTCAGCGTGAAAAACGCGATCCAGATCTGCGGATCGGCAAGCAGCGACAGTAGATCCATGACTCGATGCACCACCGACAGAATGCGGCAAGAGACTTGCCTGTTGCACGATTATACCGGTACGCTGCTCTCCTTACCCGAATTGCAAACCCGAACCCGGCAACTGCATGAATCCGTTGAAATCGTCAGCAAGTGTATCGTCATCCCGGCGAAAGCCGGGATCCAGGGTTTTAGGCACGGACTGGATCCCGGCTTTCGCCGGGATGACGTCGTAGCCACGCTGGCGTCGGGTCACACTGGCGCCAACCCGACCTACGCGGCCAGGCCGAAGCCGTCCACGGCGACGATGGCCTTGGCCTGATTGAAGTCGTCGCAATAACCGCTGGCATAAAGACAGCAGGACAGCTGATTGGCGATCGGCGGCGGCATCGCCGTCACGCCGGCGAGGACGCTCCGCGTCCACTCGGCCGTGGCCGCAGCGTCACAGGTTTCCGGCAACTGCGGCAGGGCCTTCAGGCTGTCGTGCTCGGCTTCGAAGAGATTTTCCTGGGCGCCGTCATGCAGATATTCGATGCGCGGACGCCGTTTCGGATTGGCAAAAGGCTCGCCCTCGGTGCCGCGCAGCAGCAGCGCGTGGACGCCAAGCGCGACCAGCACGCCGCGCATCATGTCGAGGTATTCGGGATGCGTGGCGGCGGCCAGCAGCAGGCCCTCGCCCTTGAAGGGATCGAGCATCTTGACCAGGCTGTGCGCACTGTTGCGCAGGCCGAGGCGGCTGCGCAAGGCGAGCTGAATGGCCAGGCCCGGCGAAAAGACCGAGAGCGGAACATAGGCCAGGCCGTGTTCATCAAGCGCCTGCTGGGCCTGCGTCTGGCTGGCCGAGAGCGGCAGGCCCAGTTCGCGAAAGATCTGTGCCGTCGTCACCCGGCCAAAACCTTCGATCAGCCCATGCACGACGACCGGGATGTCGAAGCGCCGCAGCAGCAAGGCCAGCAAGGGTGTCAGATTGACGCCCTTGCGCGCGCCGTTGTAAGTCGGGATGACGATGGGCCGCAGCCTTCCGGGCGGGCGGCGCAGGCCGTACAGCCGTTCGTTGGACGCGGAGAGGAAGCCGATCATTTCATCTATGCTTTCGCCCTTCACGCGCCAGGCAATGGCGATGGCGCCGAGTTCAAGATCGGGGACGCCGCCGTCGAGCATGGCGCCGTAAAGCTGCTTGGCGTCTTCCATCGACAGGTCGGCCGCGCCTTCGCGGCCACGGCCCAGCTCACGGATAAAGTGGGCGTAATTCATCGCTGTATCGGCCTTTCCTCAGACACGCTGCATGTTCGGGCACCCCTGATCGGCAAAAGGTTCCGCGTGCCAAGCGCATGGCGGCACGCTGTTCACGGAAGAGCAACAGCCGTGCCATGCAGAAATCGGGGGGTATCGCACCGATTACCGGCGCCACGGCCCGGACGGCGCTTCATCTTGGTGCAGCGCGCTGGCGCTGTGCCTCAGGAGTGGGCAGGCTTACTTGATTCGCTGCAATTTGGGGCGCCCGCCCGTCGGAGGTTCAGGCGGCTCTTGATCGCCCTCGCCGCCTGGCGCCCCGGCGACCGGCGCCGAAGCGCCGGGGCTCTCGGGCTCGAAGGCCATGCCGGCGCCGTTCTCGCGCGCGTAGATGGCCGCCACGTTGCCGATCGGCACCGCAATGTCGCGGGCCACGCCGCCGAAGCGCGCCTGAAAGGTGATCGCCTCGTTGGCGATCTGCAGGTGACCGGTGGCCTCGTTACCGACATTGAGGACGATGCGCCCGTCACGCACGAACTCGCGCGGGACGCGCGCATGCTCGTCGGCGACGACTGCGATGTAAGGCGTGAATCCGTTGTCGCAGCACCACTCGTGGATGGCACGGATCAGATAGGGCTTGGTCGACGGCAGGTCCATGCGATTTTTCCGGGACACGCGCTGGCAGGTCCGGCCGCACGGCCGGGCCGGGCGCGCTTTAG
>CAIXAY010000267.1 GCA_903917505.1 uncultured beta proteobacterium
GACAACGCGAGCTACTACCGCCTGCCGCCCGACGATCCCGAACACTACGAAAACTACAGCGGCTGCGGCAACACGCTCAATCTTGCCGAGCCGCGCGTGCTGCAGCTGGTGATGGACGCGCTGCGCTACTGGGTCGTCGAAATGCATGTCGACGGTTTCCGTTTCGACCTCGCCGTCGCGCTCACCCGCGACAGCGGCTTTCTCGCGGCGGTGCGCCAGGATCCGGTGCTGGCGCGGGTCAAGCTGATCGCCGAACCCTGGGACCTGGGGCCGGACGGCTACCGCCTGGGCCGCTTCCCGCCCGGCTGGAGCGAATGGAACGACCGCTTCCGCGACGACGTGCGCGCTTTCTGGCTGACCGCCGACGCCGGCGCCGGCGCGCTGGCGCAACGCCTGGCCGGATCGAGCGAGCTATTCGCCGCGAGCGGGCGCGCGACGAGCGCCGGCATCAACTACATCACCGCGCACGACGGTTTCACGCTGCGCGACCTCGTCAGCTACGACGAGAAGCACAACGAACTCAACGGCGAAGACAACCGCGACGGAACGACGCACAACCTCTCCTGGAACTGCGGCGCCGAAGGCCGGAGCGACGACCCGCTGGTCCTGCAGCGGCGCCACCGGCTGCAACGCGCGCTGCTGGCCACGCTGTTCGTCGCACAGGGCGTGCCGATGCTGCAAGGGGGCGACGAGTTGGGGCGCACGCAGTCCGGCAACAACAACGCCTATTGCCAGGACAACATCCTGACCTGGACCGACTGGGCGCAGGCCGATAAAGAGTTGATCGAATTTACCGCCGGCCTCATCGCCCTGCGCCGCCGCTTCCCGCAACTGCGGCGCAGTGCCTGGCTGAGCGGCCGGGCCGACGAATCCGGGCAACGCGACGTCATCTGGTGGCATGCCGACGGGCGCGAGATGCAGGGCGACGACTGGCACGGCGCCAAGCAAGGCACGCTCGGCATGCTGCTCGGGCCGGCCGGTGATGCCGCGAGCCGGCCGCTGCTCGTCCTCTTCAACCGCCAGGCCGAAGCGCAGCGCTTCGTGCTGCCGCCCGGAGCCTGGCAACAGTGCTGCGACAGCAGCGCCGCCGCGCCTTTCGCGCCCTTGCCGCGCAAGGCCAGCAGCCCGGTGGCCGGACGCAGCGTACAAGTTCTCTCACGCGAATGAGTTTATGACTTTGTCAAGACACAGCGGCATCCTGCTGCATCCGACCTCGCTGCCGGGCCCGCATGGCGCCGGCGATTTCGGGCCGGCGGCCTACCACTTCGTCGACTGGCTGGTCGCCGGCGGCCAGAGCCTTTGGCAGATCCTGCCGCTCGGCGGCCTCGGGCCGGGCAACTCGCCGTACATGAGTCCGTCGGCCTTCGCCGGCAATGAACTGCTGATCGACCTCGCGCAACTGCGCCAGGCCGGCTGGCTGACCGCGGCTGACACTGAACCCGATCCGGCTTTCGTCGCGGCGCAAGTCAATTACCCGGCCGTGCAGCGCTTCCGCATGGCGCGCTTGCGCCTCGCCGCCGAGCGCTTCTTCGCCGAAGCGCGGCCGGAGGCGCGCGACGCCTACGCGGCTTTCTGCGCCGACGCGTACGCCTGGCTCGACGACTATGCGCTGTTCATGGCCGTCGACAAGCACTACGGCGGCTACGGCAAGCTCTGGCAGGACTGGCCGGCCGCGCTGGCGCAACGCCAGCCGAAGGCGCTCGCCGCCGCCGCGCACTCGCTGGCCGACGAATGCAATTTCTGGCGCTTTTGCCAGTGGTGTTTTTTCAGCCAGGCCGCGGCGCTAAAAAAATACGCCAACGCGCACGGCGTCGAAATCATCGGCGACATGCCCATCTTCGTTTCCGCGCACAGCGCCGACGTGTGGGCCAACCGCCAGCTCTTCGACCTCGATGCGCAGGGACGGCCGCGCGTCGTCGCCGGCGTGCCGCCCGATTACTTCAGCGCCACCGGGCAGCACTGGGGCAATCCGCTCTACGACTGGGCGGCAAACAAGAAGGAAGGCTACCGCTGGTGGATCGCCCGCATGCGCGCCAGCCTGGCGCTCTGCGACATCGTGCGCATCGACCATTTCCGCGGCTTCGAAGCCTACTGGGAAATTCCCGCCGAGGCGGCAACGGCCGTCGACGGCCGCTGGCAGCCGGGGCCGGGCGCCGCGCTGTTCGCCGCGCTGAAGAAGGCGCTCGGCACAGGCAAGCGCGCCGCGCAGATCATTGCCGAGGATCTCGGCGAGATCACCGCCGAAGTGCGGGCGCTGCGCGAAGCGGTCGGCCTGCCCGGCATGCGCATCCTGCAATTCGCTTTCGACGGCCACGTCGATAATCCGTATCTGCCCTACAACTTCGAGGCCAACACCGTCGTCTATACCGGCACCCACGACAACGATACGACGCGCGGCTGGTGGCAAACGCTCGCCGCGCATGAGCAGGACCATATCCGGCGCTATTTCGGCATTAGCGGGGACTGCATCGAATGGGACCTGATCCGTGCCGCTGCGGCTTCGGTCGCGGCCTTCGCGATCACCCCGATGCAGGACGTGCTCGGCCTCGATTCGAGCGGCCGCATGAACCAGCCGGGCTGCGCGCAAGGCTCATGGGAATGGCGCTTCGACTGGCAGCAGGTGCGCCCCTGGCACGCCGAGCGACTGGCCGAGTTCGCGCGGCTGTACGGGCGTTTGCCGCAAGCGCACGCGCACGCATCGGCGCGCCGCGCGCCTTGACATGACCATGCCCTGCACTGACAAACCCAGTGGCAGCAAGGCGCGATCAATGCTTATCGAGTATAATGCGCGTATTGGTCTTATTTTTAGATCCAATCTTTCGCACACTGAAAGGATTCAACCATGGCCGAGATGACCAAGAAGACCACTACCGCCGCGAAGGCGGCCAAGCCCGCGAAGACCGTTGTCGCCAAAGCGGCCGCAAAGAAACCGGTTGCCAAAGCAGCCGCCAAGAAGCCGGTTGTAGCTGCCAAGAAGCCAGTAGCCGCGGCCAAGAAGCCGGCGGCCAAAGCCCCGGCCGCAGCAGCCAAGAAAACCGCAGCGCCTGCTGCCGCCAAACCCGCTCCGAGCCCGGCGCCCGCCAAACCGGCGATGCGCGTCAGCGACGAGCAGCGTTATCGCATGGTCGCCGAGGCCGCCTACTATCGCGCCGAAAGCAACCAGTTCAAGAGTGACCCGGTGCGCGACTGGATCGAAGCCGAGAGCGACATCACCATCCTGCTCAGCGGCGGCAACTAGCCGCGCAAGCCGCTGGCGGCCGCCTACGCCGTCGCCAGCCCGGCCTTCTCGCCGGCCGGCTGCAGGCTGCGGTAAAGCGCTTCGTAGTTGGCGGCGGAATCGTCCCAGGAAAAATCCTGCAGCATGCCGCGCCGCTGAACCTGTCGCCAGGCCTCGGGGTCGCGGTAGAGCGCGCACGCTTCGACGATGCGCGCGCCCAGCGCGACGCGCGTGGCCTCATTGAAAACGAAACCGGTGGCGCTGTCGGCGCCGAGGCTGTCGGGCGTCGCGTCGACTACCGTGTCGGCCAGTCCGCCGACCCGGCGCACCAGCGGCAGCGTGCCGTAGCGCAGGGCGTATAGCTGGGTCAGGCCGCAGGGCTCGAAGCGCGAGGGGACGAGCAGCACGTCGGCGCCGGCCATGAAGCGGTGCGACAGCACCTCGTCATAGCCGATGCGCACCGCGACCGTTTCCGGATTGGCGGTGGCGGCATACTTGAAGCCCGCTTCGAGGTCGCCATCACCGGAGCCGAGCACCGCGAGTTGCGCACCCTCCCGGAGCAATTCGGGCAGCGCGGCGAGCAAGAGATCCATGCCTTTCTGCGAAGTCAGCCGGCTGACCACGGCGAACAGCGGCCGGTCGGCGTCGCGCGCCAGCCCCAGTTCGGTCTGCAAGGCCAGCTTGCAGGCCTTCTTGCCATTGAGCTTGTCGGCGCTGTAGGGCTTGGCGATCAGCGGATCGTCGGGTTTCCAGATGCCGTAATCGACGCCGTTGAGGATGCCGGACAGGTCGCCGCCGCGATCGCGCAGCACGCCCTCGAGGCCGCAGCCGAACTCGGCCGTGCGGATCTCGCGCGCATAGGTCGGGCTGACCGTCGTTATTCTGTTTGAATAAACGAGGCCGGCCTTCATGAACGATATCTTGCCGTGAAACTCGATGCCGAGCGGGGTCAGCTTGCGCGCCGGCAGGCCCAGATCGGCGTTGCTGTCGAGCGGGAAGATGCCGCGGAAAGCGAGGTTGTGCACGGTCAGCACCGTCGCCGTGTGCAAGGCCGGATTCTGCGCGATATAGACCGGCACCAGGCCGGCGTGCCAGTCGTGCGCATGCACGATATCGGGCCGCCATTCCGGGTCGATCTCGGCCGAAGCGAGGTGCGCCGCAGCCCAGGCCAGCAGGGCGAAGCGGCGGTGATTGTCGTTCCAGTCCTGGCCGTCCGGCCCGACATAGGGATTGCCTTCGCGCCGGAAAAGGAAGGGCGCGTCGATCACGTAGGCCGGCAGCCCGCTGTCCGGCAGGCGGCCGATGCAGAAGGTCACGACGGCCGCGCCGAACAGCGGGCCGATCCGCAGCAGCGGCTTCAAGTCGACCATCCCGTCGAGGATGCCGGGCATGCCCGGCAGGAGTGCGCGCACGTCGATGCCGCGTTTGGCCAGGGCGGGCGGCAGCGCGGCGACCACGTCGGCGAGGCCGCCGGTTTTGACCAGCGGATAGATTTCAGAAGCGACGTGGAGTATGCGCATAGTTTAATTATTAAAAAGCCATCAACCACAACGACACGACGGGCACAACGACGAGCAAGATCAAGACTGGTTTTTCGTCGTGGTCGCCGTGTCGTCGTGGCTTAATGTTTTTTCACTTTCGAAGTTCAGGAGATCCGGTCGATCATCTGCTGGGTCACCAGGGTAATGCCGTTCTCGGTCCGGCGGAAGCGCCGTGCATCGTCGTCGGGATCCTCGCCGATCACCATGCCGACCGGGATGCGCACCCCGTGGTCGATGATGCAGCGGGTCAGGCGCGCATAGCGGCCGACGTCGACGTCGGGCAGCAGCACCGACCAGTCGAGCTTCGAATACGAGTGGATGCGGCACATCGAGAAGAGCAGCGAACGGTTCATTTCACCCGAGACGATGCAGCCGCCGGCGACCGTCGATTCGATGGCGCTGCCGCGGCGACCGGGCTGGTTGTGCACGAACTTGGCGGGCGGCAATTGCTGCTGATAGGTCCACACCGGCCAGCTGCGGTCGTAGAGATTCAAGGCCGGATCGGTCGCCGTCAAGTCAATGTTGGCTTCCCAGTAGGCGTCTAGCGTGCCCGCGTCACGCCAGTAATTTTCCTTGCCCGGCGCTTCTTCCGGCGCATGCACGCAGCTGCGGTCGAAGGAATGGGCCATCGCGCAGCCGTTCTTCACCGCGCGCGGAATGATGTCCTTGCCGAAGTCGTGGTTGGAGGTCGGGTCGGCGATGTCGCGCGCCAGCTCGCTGTAGAGATAAGCCGCGTTGAAGACGTAAATCCCCATGCTGCACAGCGAGGTGTCCGGCTTGCCGACCATGGGCGGCGGATTGGCGGGCTTCTCGACGAACTCGGTGACGCGCCGGCTGGTGTCGACCGCCATCACGCCAAAGCCGCTGGCGTCCTTGCGCGGCACCTCGATGCAGCCGATGGTGCACTCGGCGCCACCCTCGACGTGATCGACGATCATCGCCGCGTAGTTCATCTTGTATACGTGGTCACCGGCGAGGATCACGATGTATTTCGGCTCGGGGTGATAGGCTTGCAGAATATCCAGATTCTGGTAGACCGCGTCGGCCGTGCCGCGATACCACGACTCCTCGTCGACGCGCTGTTGCGCCGGCAGCAGATCGACGAACTCGTTGACCTCGCCGCGCAGGAAGCTCCAGCCGCGCTGCAGGTGGCGCAGCAGGCTGTGCGACTTGTACTGGGTGACCACGCCGATGCGCCGGATGCCGGAGTTCACGCAGTTGGACAGGGCGAAATCGATGATGCGGAATTTTCCGCCGAAATAGACGGCCGGTTTCGCGCGCCGGTCGGTCAGCTCATACAGCCGGCTGCC
>CAIXAY010000268.1 GCA_903917505.1 uncultured beta proteobacterium
CAGCGCACGCAGAGGTCGAAAAAAACAACAGGGATAAGCAAAATGAAGATACGGGAAGTGATAGGGGTAGACGCGGAGAAATTAGCGGCAGATAATTTGAAAAATAACGCGAAGCGCATGCAACAGCAAGCATCTGCGGCGCAGGCAAGAGTAAAGGTGAAGCAGGCGCAACAGCAGTTAACGCAAGCTGTTCAGCCGATCAAGTCTAAATAAGAATTGAGATAATTATTGTGGGCAATGAAGCTGAACAAGTTGGTGAGCGACTGGCTAAGCTGGAAAATGATTATGCTGCTCTGCTAAACGGCGGCGAAGAAACAAATAGACGATATAGCGCACTACTGGCTATGGTGCGGGAACTGACTGTAAATGCAGTTACTGCTTCAAATAAAGCGGCTGAGGCTGCCGAAAAATCTTTAGCTGCTGGAAAATTGGCTGCAGAAGCAGCTAAAGCAGCAGCATTAGCTGGGGCTATCAAAGTAGCTGATATGGCGCTTGATGCGGCGAAAATATCAGCAAATGCAGCGGCTGATGCTGCGGTTGCAGCAGCAGAGGCTCGGACTGCGGCGCTCGTAGCAGCTGGGCATAATGCTGAGAACGCGCTATTGGCGATGTCGAGCAAAGCAGCGCACTCGTCAAAGGCAGCAACGACTGCAGCGGCAAGAGCATTAGAAGTATTTACTGAGGCTTATGAGATTGTGAAGAAGGAGGCTACGGGCGCTTGAAATTAGTGGCAGCAAGACAAACAAAATAGTGTGTCGCACTGAGGTCGACAGAAATGACTGCCGAAACAATTGAGCAAAAGCTAATTGAAGCTGAAACGCGGATCGCTAAATTGGAGACTGCGGCGGTTAAAGCGGCTTTTTTATTGGCTCAAGCGGCTAAAGAGCAAAAGAGTGTTGATACGCATACAGTCAAATTGGTTTCGTGCGTCGAATTATTGTTCGACGAACTGGCTGTTGAAGGCTTGAAGCATTGTGAGTATGTGGAGAACAGTTTACGTAAAGTTGCAACAGCAGTAACTGAGCTAAAGAAAACTACAACACAGCGGGATAATGCTAACAAGAGCGCTATATAATAAATTCATTCAGCATAATGACTTGATCGCGTAATAGCGCGCTGCGCGCGAGAGAGATTTGCTTACACACTTTGCTACACACCGAAATAAATATCACGCAATACGTTGTTTATTAAAGGTATTAAATTAGCGTTTGCTCTCTTAATCCGTAGGTCGACAGTTCGAATCTGTCACGCCCTACCACGTAACTTCAAGCAGCATCGAGCATTCAGCCAAACCAAGCAGGTTTGGCTTTTTGTTTTCCGGGCGCTTGGGCCTCGACCGAAGTCAGATCGGTTTGGCGAAAAGACCAATCGTCAAAGCGATGCCGATGCCAATGATGGCGACGCGCAGCACCTTTTCATTGACCCGTTGCAGCGCCAACGAGCCCATCAGGCCGCCCGCGATGGCGCCGACACTCAGTACGATGGCTTCTTTCCAGTGCAGTTCGGGCGACATCAGGAACAGCGCGACAGCCGCCATGTTGATGACGCCACCCAACGCATTTTTTGTCGCCCCGGCATTGCGGGTCGGCAGGCCCGCCATCGCCAGCGCAGCCATCATCAGAATGCCGATGCCGCCGCCGAAGTAGCCGCCGTAAATCGCGATGATGAATTGCGCAATCGCCGCGCCGACCGGCCCGAGGTGGACCTTGGCCACGGACGGCTTGCGCGCGAAACTGCCCCAGGCGAAGGCCATCGTGGCGAACAGAACGAGCCAGGGTACGAGACGCGAAAACACCGATGACGGCGTGTTCAGCAACAACAATCCGCCGACGGCGCCGCCGAGGACGCTGACCACGAACAGCCCCCAGAAAGGCAGCCTCCCTGCCCCCATCACATATTGGCGCCCGGCCAGGCCGGCGGTTATCTGGGCCGGGAACAAAGCGACCGTCGAGGTGATGTTGGCCGCGAGCGGCGACATGCCGGCCAGAATCAGCGCCGGCAAAGTGACGAACGAGCCGCCGCCGGCCAGGGAATTTTGCAGCCCGGCCCACAGGCCGGCAAGAAGAACAAGACCAAGCAGCAGCATAAATATCCTTGAGAAAGTTTGCGCGTGAACGCAAACGCGGTATCGGGGAAGAGCGATGCGCTTCTCGCCACACGACAAGCGAGATCAACTCGGCGGCATAGGGCGGCAATGTGCTCGAATCAATCCGGTTTCGGCAAGAGCCAAGCGTTAATTGAAAAAATAATCTTCGGGTCCGCCGAGGATCACTCGCGATCTTCCTGCCTGGCCATATCTTTCTGAGCCGCCGCGAGCACCTCGGCCTGGAGTGCTTGCCATTGCGCTTCCGACAAGCCGTGACTGCCGTCGCAGTAATCACGACGACCGCAAGCGCAGCGACCGATATCTTCCGAATTCTTCTGAACTCTCATTCAATACCGACCGGAAAGCGGTTGATCATGCCTCGACCGATTCTCACCCGGACGATGGGCTCACGGCATCTTCAAATCGGCTTCAGCGGGAATGAAAATGTCGAAATGAAAAGTGTAACACTAAGCGTCGCCCCCGGTCATCGGCTCGCCTCGGCCAGGCGTCCCGCCGAATCGATCGTTACTCTGGCGCTAACGATCCGCCGCTTGCCGTCATTGAAACGCCTCGAACCGGTCCGTAGGATTTGCCGTCAATTGGCGCAGTTTCAAAGACCAAAGAGGAAGTCCGGTGGGGATCCGGCACAAGACCTGACCGTCTTAAACGCAGGCCACGGCCTTCCTGGAAAAGAAACTCTAAGCGTTCCAGGAGAGGAATATGTTCGAACAGATCACGCCCTTTTTGCAGGCATTGCTCGACCAGACCGGCGTCGTGCACTTCACGCTCGGCAATTTCGTGATGTGCATGGTCGGCGCGACGATGGTTTATCTGGCCATCGTCAAACACTACGAACCCTTGCTGCTGATCGGCATCGGCTTTGCCTGCATCGTCGCCAACGTGCCCGGCCCGCCCGATTCCGTACCGGGTGGCCACGCCATTTCGGCGCTGCTTTACGCGGTCAAGGACGGCGGCCTGTTCCACTACGCCTATCAGGGCGTCGCCAAGCTGATCATTCCGCCGCTGATCTTCCTCGGCGTCGGCGCGATGACCGATTTCGGCCCGATGATCGCCAACCCGAAGCTGGTCATTCTCGGCGCCGGCGCGCACCTCGGCATCTTCGTCGCGCTGATCCTCGCCAAGCTGCTCGGCTTCTCGATTTCCGAGGCCGGCGCGATCGGCATCATCGGCGGCGCCGACGGGCCGATGGCGATCTTCGTGACCATGAAACTGGCGCCGCATCTGCTCGGCCCGATCTCGGTCGCCGCCTATTCGTACATGGCGCTGATGCCGATGATCCAGCCGCCGGTGATGCGCGCGCTGACCACCAAGGCCGAACGCCAGATCAGCATGGCGCAGTCGCGCACGGTCGGCAAGGGCGAGAAGATCGCTTTTCCGCTGATCATCGCGATGGTGGTTAATCTGTTCTTCCCGCCGGTCGCGCCGCTGATCACCATGCTGATGCTCGGCAACCTGCTCAAGGAATGCGGCGTCACCGACCGCCTGTACCGGACGGCGGCCGGCGGCCTGATGAACGTGATCATCATCATCCTCACCGTGGCGATCGGCTCGACCATGGCGGCCGACCAGTTCCTCACCTGGCAGACCCTCGAGATCATCGTCCTCGGCCTGCTCGCCTTCCTGTTCGGAACGGGTTCGGGCGTGGTCACCGCCAAGATCATGAATCTCTTCCTCAAGGTCAAGATCAATCCCCTGATCGGCTCGGCCGGAATCGCCTCGGTGCCGATCGCGGCGCGCGTCTCGCACATCGTCGCCGAACAGGAGAACCCGAACAACCTGCTGATCTATCACGCGATGGGGCCGAATCTGGCCGGCGTGTTCGGCACGGCGATCTCGGGAGGCATCATGCTGGCGCTGCTCGGAGCCGGTTGAAAGCAGTGCGGCGAAACAAGAATTGCGAATTCAGAATTCGGGATCATCACTTCAGGGCCTAGCGCCCGGAACAACAAGCCGGAGATTTCCGGGGGAGAAAAGAATCATGGAGAAGAAATTCAGGATCACCGTTGAAAACACCGTCTACACGGTCACCGTCGAAGACCTCGGCCTGAGCGCCGAAGCAGCCGCGCCCAGCCCGGCGCCGCAGGTCGTCGCGGTGGCACCGGCACCCGCTCCGGCACCCGCTCCGGCACCCGTCGCCGTCGTTGCCGACAACGCGCCGCGCCAGGTCACCTGCCGGCTCGGCGGCGTCATCCAGTCGATCGAAGTGACGGTCGGCCAGATGGTCAATACCGGCGACAAGGTGATGATCGTCGAAGCGATGAAGATGAAGACGCCGATGATCGCCACCTGCTCCGGCAAGGTTCTGAGCATCGTCGTCACGGTCGGCGAGAAGGTCGAGACCGGCCAGGTTCTGCTGACCATCGGAGGATAGAACGGCAGCCGCAAGGTCACGCCGCGATGGCGTGACCGCGGCCAAGTCAACACGGAGGCGACGCGCATATGCAAGCAATAATCCCGGACACAATGAATGGCGCACTGATCCTGAGCGTCATCGATTTCTTCCTGAGTTTCTTCATCATCGCCGGTATCGGCCTGGTGCTCTCGCTGTTCCCGATCGTCAGCCGCTTCGTCAGCCAGGGCATCGCGCCGGCTGCGCCCGTTCCGGCAGCGATGCCGCAGCCGGCTTCGCCGCTCGTCGTGCCGGCGATCACGATCAACGAAAAACATCTGATGGCGCTCTCGGCGGCAATCTACGCGGTGACCGGTCCGCACCGGATCATTCACATCGAAGCGAGCGAAGCCCCGGCGAGCGGCCGGACCTAGTCCGGACCTCCATCCTCAGCGAAGCATTCCAAGGAACTTTTCCGCCATGGAAAGAAAATTGCGCATCACCGTCGGTGACAAGGTCCGCGAAGTCACCCTCCAGGAACTCGGCGCCGACGGTCAACCTTTGCCCGCCGCAGCCGCGGCTCCTGCTGCTGCCATTGCGGCCGCGCCGCAGCGCCGGCCGCTCGACCCGAAGTGGAGCACGATCCAGCGCGACACGAATGAGCGCCTGAGCCACATGCTTCCGTATCTGGCACGCGGCAGCAAGGTGTTCCAGCCGGCCGACACGGTCGCCGTGCTCAACGCCGTGATCCGCTCGGGCGACCGCGTGAACATCGAAGGCAACAACCAGAAGCAGGCCGATTTCCTCTCGGACTGCATGTGCAAGCTCGACCCGAAACAGATCAACCATTTGCACATGGTGCAGTCCTCGGTGCCGCTCGCTTCGCATCTCAAAGCCTTCGAACTCGGCATCGCCGAGAAGCTCGATTTTGCTTACGCGGGGCCGCAGGGCGCGGCGGTGGCTAAGGCGATCACCTCGGGCAAGCTGAAGCTCGGCGCCATCCACACCTATCTCGAACTGTTCGCCCGCTACTTCATCGACCTCACCCCGAAAGTCTCGCTGGTCTGCGCCTATGAAGCCGACAAGGACGGCAACCTCTACACCGGCTTCAATACCGAAGACACGCCGCTCATCGTCGAGGCGACGAAGTTCCGTGGCGGCATCGTCATCGCCCAGGTCAACAAGATCGTCGACAAGGTGCAGCGCGTCGACATCCCCGGCGAATGGGTCGATGCCATCGTGCAGTCGCCCAAGCCTTTCTACCTCGAGCCGCTGTTCACGCGCGACCCCGGCCTGATCACCGACACGCACGTGCTGATGGCGATGATGGCGCTCAAGGGCATTTACGCCGAGTACGGCATCAACCGGCTCAACCACGGCATCGGCTTCAACACCGCCGCGATCGAACTGATCCTGCCGACCTACGGCGAGGAACTCGGCCTAAAGGGCAAGATCTGCCAGCACTTCGCGCTGAACCCGCATCCGACGCTGATCCCGGCGATCGAATCGGGCTGGGTGCAATCGATCCATTCGTTCGGCGGCGAACTGGGCATGGCCGAGTATTGCGCGGCGCGGCCCGACGTCTTCTTCGTCGGCCCGGACGGCAGCATGCGCTCGAACCGCGCCTTCTCGCAGACCGCCGGCCACTATGCGATCGACATGTTCATCGGCGGCACGCTGCAGATCGACAAGTACGGCAACAGTTCGACCGCGACCGCCGGCCGCGTCGCCGGTTTTGGCGGCGCGCCGAACATGGGTTGCGACGCGCACGGACGGCGCCATGGCACGCCGGCCTGGCTCAAATGCGGCGAAGAATTCACCGACCAGCAGAACCTGCTCGGCGACGTGCCGCGCGGCAAGCGCCTGGTCGTACAGATGCAGGAGACCTTCCAGGAAAAGATGGCCTCGTCCTTCGTCGAGCGGCTCGATGCCTGGAAGCTCGCCGAGCAGGCTCACCTCGACCTGCCGCCGGTGATGGTCTATGCCGACGACGTGACGCACATCCTGACCGAGGAGGGCATCGCTTTCCTGCACCGCTGCAAGGGGCTCGAGCAGCGCATGGCAGCGATCCGCGCCGTGGCCGGCTACACCGAGATCGGCCTGCAGGCCAAGCCGGCCGAAACAAGAGCCCTGCGCGCCGCCGGACTCGTGCAGACTCCCGAGGATCTCGGGGTCGATCGCCGGCGCGCCAACCGCTCGCTGCTCGCCGCCAAGAACATCCGCGAGCTCGTCGACTGGTCGGACGGCCTTTACGACCCGCCGGCGCGCTTTCGCAACTGGTAAGGGAGAGACAAGACATGGCACTCAATCAATTGCAGTTCGAATTCGCGCCGGCGACGCCGCGCGCTTTCCCGGTCGCCGCCGCGCATTACGGCGTGGTCGGTTCCGGCGACATGGAAGTGATCATCGAAGCGCGCGCGCTGGCCGGCAAGACGACGGTCACGGTGACGACGCCGGTGAGCGGTTTCGAGCACGTGTGGCAACTCGTGCTCGGCCGTTTCATCGACGAATCCCAGCTCGCCGACGCGCACGTCAGCATCAACGACAACAACGCGACGCCGGTCGTCGTCTCGCTGCGCCTGCGCCAGGCCCTGCTGGAAATCGGCGAGTAAAGGAGAAGGGCAATGAGCAATTGGCAATCCCTGCAGGAGCGCAGCTTCCTCGAATCGTCGGCGCGCCAGCGCGCCATCGGCCTGGTCGATGCGGGCAGCTTTTCCGAACTGGTCGGTCCGCTCGAGCGCTTCGTCAGCCCGCACTTGCCGGTCCTCGGCGAGGCGATCGAGTTCGACGATGGCATCGTCACCGGCGTCGGCCTGCTCGGCAAGCATCCGGCGATCGTCATTTCGCAGGAAGGCCGCTTCATCGGCGGTTCGGTCGGCGAGGTCGGCGGCGCCAAGATGGTCGGCGCGCTGAAACTCGCGCTGAGCATTTACGACGGTCTGCAGCAGGGCAGCGCGGCCGAAGCCGAAGCGCGCCGGCCGATCGTCCTGATCTCCTTCGAGACCGGCGGCGTGCGCCTGCATGAAGCCAACGCCGGCCTCCTCGCTCATGCCGAAGTCATGGATTTGCTGCAGGACCTGCGCCGCAAGGTGCCGGTGGTATCGCTGATCGGCAGCAAGATCGGCTGTTTCGGCGGCATGGGTTTCATCGCCGCGGCGACCGACGTCGTCGTCATGAGCGAATTCGGCCGCCTTGGCCTGACCGGTCCGGAAGTCATCGAGCAGGAGATGGGGCGCAACGAATTCGACGCCTCCGACCGCGCGCTGGTCTTCCGCACCACCGGCGGCAAGCACAAGTTCATCATGGGCGACTGCAACTTTCTCGTCGCCGACGCGATCGCGGCTTTTCACCGGCAGTGCGAGCATATCGCGCAGATCAGCATGATCGACATCGAGAGCATGCGGCGCATCGGCAGCCGCAGTGCCATCGAGCGCCAGATGAAACTGGTCGCTTTCGCGGCGAATCTGCGCCCGAAAGATTCGACCGACATGTGGAAAGCGCTGGGCAACCAAGAGCCGCAGCAGTTGATCGACGCCAGCGAAGAAAATTTCCAGAAAATCGCCGTGCGCTGGAACGCCTGAGGAGAATGTGATGGATGCGATGGATACGATGATCGGAATGGGGCGCGAGGCGATCGACATGATCGTCGATGCCGGCAGTTTCAGCGAGAACCGGATACCCGGCTTGACGCTGCCGTGCGCCGACTACGGGCCGGGCGCCGTGGTCGGTTCGGCGAAGATGAACGGCCGCGTGTGCACGCTGATCGTCAACGACGCGATGCAGAGCAACCCGCGCTTTCCGGTGGTCACTTCCGGCATCATCGGC
>CAIXAY010000269.1 GCA_903917505.1 uncultured beta proteobacterium
CGTCCGCGCCGGCGCAATCTCCCCCAAAGAGAAGGCAGAATTGGTCGACCTGATAAAGGAGACGGCGACCGACACGAAGAAGTTCCTCGCCTTCATGGCGGTGCCGACGCTCGACGAAATCCAGGCCAAGGATTTCGCCAAAGGGCGCGACAACCTGTTGAGGAAGCGAGAGCAGCAGAAGGCGGGAGAAGGGGGTGGCGAATGAACGACTGCGACCGCTTCAACGACCAATTCCGTGAAACCGAAGACGAGCGCAACGAACGGCTGGCAAAGGCGCGTAAGTCTGCGGCGTTCAAAAACCGCGTGGCGAGTCTCTACAACCTCAGCCACCGCAATTTGCCCGAACTGACGGATGCGCACTGGCTGGAGTTCATCGCAGACCCGGCGCGCTACTTCATCAACCGCGCCGACAAGGTGCAGGCCGAAGCCATTTTCCGCGAAGTGGAGCGCAGGCAATGAAATACATCCCCTGCGAGCAAGGCTCGGAACAGTGGGCCAAGCTCCGCGCCGGCCGCCCCACCGCGAGCGAGATGAGCAAAATCATCACGTCCCAGGGGAAGCCGTCGAAGCAAGCGCAAGGCTACGCCATTAAGCTCGTCACCGAGGCGCTACTCGGACAACCCCTCAAGGGCGTCACATCCACGGAATGGATGGAAAGAGGTCGGTCACTCGAGGACGAGGCGGCGCGGCAGTACGCTTGGGAGATGGACGTCGAACTGCTGCCAGTTGGCTTCTTCACCGACGACCTTGGCCGTGTCGGGTGCAGCCCGGACAGGCTCATCAAGGACGTGCACGCCGGGGTAGAACTCAAAGCTCCGGCGCCGCACACCCATGTCGACTACCGGCTGTTTGGGTTCGGCGCCGACTACTTCTGCCAAGTTCAATGCCAGCTTTGGGTAGCGGAATTTGAGTACGTGGACCTCTACAGCTATTGCCCGGATTTTCCGCAGCTCAAACCCGTGCGCCAGCGCTTCGAGCGTGACGAGGCCTTCATTGCGCAGATGGCCGCCGAGGTCGAGAAGTTCCTCGCCATGCGGGATGGTCTGCTCGAACGCGTGCGGAAGGACGGCCTCGTCACCAATAGGACCATTGACGGCGGTCCGCACCACGACGACCCGGATTTTGTCGGCAAGTGGCTGGAGCGCAATGCGTCGAGGGCCGAAGGATGACCGCGCTCCGCGACCGCATCCAGGCGGCGATGCTGGCCCAAGGCACCGGCGGAAGCTGGGAGGAGCGCGCATGAGCGAAGATGACGATTGGGAGTTACGCCAAGAGGCCGCCGAGGAACGCCGCCGGGCGCGTCGCCTGACTCGGTGCTTATGCGGTTATCCTGATTGGCCTGGGCAGTGCCCTGGACCCGCCGCCTGCCCTGTTCATGGCGAGAACCTGGAGAGAGAAGATGAGCCTCAATGAATTTCTCAACGGCATCCGCGTTCTATGGAACGTCGGCGCTGACGAATATCTCTCCTGCATCAATCCAGAAGACCGCGGATATTTCAGCGATGAGGTTCTTTGGAGACGATTTGCCACGGAGCCGCACAGGACATTCGCCAACCTTCCAGACCAGGACCAGGAGCGGATTTTTGCGCTGATCCAGAGACGCAACGAGAAAGCAGGTATTGCCAGCGATCGATGTGCTGAGCTCAAGCGCGAGTGTGGTGAAGCAAAAATTACGATAATCCGACTCTGGGAAGCAATGGAATACGTGCAGGTATGGCTCGAAGGCGCGAAAGCCGGCGGCATAGCGGGCGCGTCGGATTTGCTGTCGGCTGTTGATTCCGTCCTCAAGGTCAGCGACATCGACGGCGAGAGCGTGTTATGAACGACATCCTCCGAAACCGCCTGCAAGCCGCCTACCTCGCCCGCGAGCCGGGCACGTCGTGGGAGGAGCGCGCGGCCCGCGCGACGGAGCAGTGGGTCGAGGAGCAGGTCGGGGACCTGCGGACGCTCGTGGTGGAGATGGCGACGAATGCGACACTGCCAATAACTCTGAAATACCACACCCCAGCCTTCGCCGCCGCCCTCTCCCGCCTGACGCAGCGCGCGGAGCCAGTACTAATGCCGAGCGGCCTCCGTCCGACGATCGCGGAACTGGAGGAAATCCTTCGCAAGCCCGAGGGCTTTTACAAAATCGAGCAGAAGCCAGACGGTTCAATCCATGCCGTCGAGGCCGCTCC
>CAIXAY010000270.1 GCA_903917505.1 uncultured beta proteobacterium
AGCCGGCGATGTACACATCGACGACAAGAAGATCACGCACCTGCCCATCCATCAACGGGCAAAACTCGGCGTCTCCTATCTGCCGCAGGAAGCCTCGGTGTTTCGCAAGCTCACCGTCCTGGAAAACATCAAGGCCGTGCTCGAACTGCAGAACCTGCCGCTCGAGGAAATCGAACAGCGCGCCGAACGCCTGCTCGAAGAGTTGCACATCAGCCATATCCGCCACAGCGCGGCGGCCTCGCTCTCCGGCGGCGAACGCCGGCGCGTCGAAATCGCCCGCGCGCTGTCGACCAACCCGCGCTTCATCCTGCTCGACGAACCCTTCGCCGGCGTCGATCCGATCGCCGTGCTCGACATCCAGAAGATCATCCGCTTTCTCAAGGAGCGTAATATCGGCGTACTGATTACCGATCATAACGTGCGTGAAACCCTGGGCATTTGCGACCATGCCTATATCCTCAATGAAGGCAGCGTTCTCGCGGCTGGTCGACCCGATGAAATCATTTATAATGAAAACGTCCGTAAGGTTTATTTGGGCGAGAATTTCCGCCTCTGAGCCCGACGCTTGTATCTTCATAACTCCAGAACAAAGCGGGTGATTTTTCCGTCGGTCCGGCGGCCGGTCAGGCTCCGTAAATGAAACCATCTCTCCAACTCAGGCTATCGCAGCACCTCGCGCTGACGCCACAGTTGCAGCTGTCGATTCGTCTGCTGCAACTGTCGACGCTTGAGCTCGAGCAGGAGCTGGAAAAGTACCTGCAGGACAATCCGCTGCTCGAGCGCCAGGAAGAGGAATACGCGCCGCAATTGCCGCAAGCCGGGCAGAGCGAGTCCAGCGACGAGGAAAAATCCGAAGCCGAGCCGCCCGCCCCCCCGTCTTCGGCCGACGAGGAAAGCTGGCTGGGCGAAGAAAGCAGCTATTCGGCGGCGGCGGGCTCTTTCGACGACGACGACAACGACCACCAGGATGTGCAAGCGACGACGACCTCCCTGCGCGAGCACCTGTCTTCACAGCTCGGCCTGATGAGCATTCCCGACCGTGACCGCACGCTGGTGCAATGCCTGATCGAAGCCCTCGACGATGACGGCTACCTGACGCAATCGCTCGAGGATCTGGCCGAGGCGCTGCCCGCAGAGCTCGAAATCGAACTCGAGGAATTGCAGATCGCCTTGAAGCATCTGCAGTGTTTCGATCCGACCGGCGTCGGCGCGCGCAACGCCCAGGAGTGCCTGGCGCTGCAACTCCTGGCCCTGCCGTCCGAGCCGGTGCAGATCCTGGCGCTGAAAATCGTGCGCCATCACCTCGAACTGCTCGCCGGCCGCGATTTCGCCAAGCTCAAACGGCACGTCGACTGCGACGACGACCAGTTGCGCGATGCCCAGTTCCTGATTCGCAGCCTGCATCCGCGGCCAGGCGCACAATACGCGGCGCTCGATGCCCGCTACATCACCCCCGACGTCGTGGTGCGCAAGCTGCGCGGCCAGTGGACGGTCAACATCAATTCCGACGCCTTTCCGCGCCTGCGCATCAACAGCCTGTACGCGCAGATTCTTTCGCGCCAGCGCGGCTCGGGGCTGGCCGGCCAATTGCAGGAGGCGCGCTGGCTGATCAAGAATGTGCAGCAGCGTTTTGACACCATCCTGCGCGTGGCGCAAGCGATCGTCGATCGTCAGCGCCAGTTCTTCGACCATGGCGAAGTCGCCATGCGCCCGCTGGTACTGCGCGAAATTGCCGACATCCTGGGTTTGCATGAATCGACCGTATCGCGAGTGACGACGCAAAAATACATGGCCACGCCGCGCGGCATTTTCGAGTTGAAGTACTTCTTCGGCAGTCACGTCGCCACCGACGCCGGCGGTGCGTGTTCGGCAACGGCCATTCGCGCTTTGCTCAAGCAATTGATCAGTGCCGAAGAACCGAAGAAGCCGCTTTCCGACAGTCAGCTGTCGGAGGTCCTCGGCCAGCAGGGCATTGTCGTTGCGCGGCGCACCATCGCGAAATATCGTGAAGCGCTCAACATTCCACCGGTCAAACTGCGCAAGACAATCTGATGACCTGCCCCCGCACGAAAGACGAATACTTGTGTTCACACCACCAGGGCGTCGCAATTCGCGAATCTGAGAAGATGAAAGCCATGCCCATTACCCTCACCCCGAACTGGCTTGCTGAGCTGGCGCGGGGAATTCGGCAGTCGCCTTCAGGCTGTCACCTTGTTTAAGGAGCCACACCATGAACCTGCAAATCAGTGGACACCATCTCGAGATCACCCCGGCCATTCATGACTACGTCACGGGAAAACTCGAGCGCGTCACCCGTCACTTCGACAATGTGATCGATGTGAACGTGATTTTATCGGTGGACAAACTGAAGCAGAAGGCGGAAGTCACCGTCCATTTGTCGGGCAAGGATGTCTATGTCGAAGTCATTGACGAGGATCTCTACGCCGCCGTCGATGGACTGGTCGACAAACTCGACCGCCAGATCCAGAAACACAAGCAAAGAGTCCAGGATCATCACCGTGGCAAAGGCATAGGCCATATCGCCCAGGACTGACACCGGGCTGTCGGCGGGTCCGGCTTGTCTCGCCCTACCCGCCGCGCCCGACTGGCGCGCCGAATCATCATTCACCCACATGCCCGCCCCCATGCTCTCCTTTATGAGCCAGATCACTCAATTATTAACCCCTGAAAACATCGTCTTTGATCTCGACGCGAGCAGCAAGAAGCGCGTCTTCGAGAAAGTCGGCCTGCTTTTCGAGAACAATCAGGGCATCGCGCGCAGCGCCGTCTTCGACAGCCTTTTCGCGCGCGAAAAGCTCGGCTCGACCGGCCTTGGCCAGGGCATCGCCATCCCGCACGGCCGCATCAAGGGCTTGAAGGAAGCGAGCGGCGCCTTTCTGCGCCTCGCCGCGCCGGTCCCCTTCGATTCGCCCGATGGCAAGCCAGTCACTCTGCTCTTCGTACTGCTGGTTCCCGAACAGGCCACCGAGCAGCATTTGCAGATTCTCTCCGAACTCGCCGAACGCTTCTCCGATCGCACCAGCCGCGAAGCGCTGTGCGCCACGAACAGCGTCGAGGCGGTCTTCCAGATATTCGCCAACTAAGGGTTGTCAGCATGATCGACGCACGGACCTTGAGCATCACCCAACTCTACGAAGACAATCTCGAGAAACTCAAACTCACCTGGGTCGCCGCCGTGGGTGTCGACCGGCAGGTCGAACTCAAAGACCAGGAAATCTACGGTCCCGACGTCGTCGGCCACCTCAACCTGATTTACAGCCAGCGCGTGCAGGTCATCGGCAAGGCCGAACAGCGCTGGGCCGAACAGGCCGGTCTCGAGCGCTGGCAGCGCCAGATCGACGACCTGATGGCGGCCAAGCCGCCGGCGCTGATCATTGCCGACGACCTCGATATTCCGCCCGGCGTGCGCGAAATCTGCGAAGCGACGCAAACGCCGCTGTTCATCAGCCCGAAAGCCTGCTCGGCGGTCATCGATCTCCTGCATCTCTATCTCGCGCGCCGCTTCGCCGATACCGTGTCGGTGCACGGCGTCTTCATGGACGTGTTCGGCATGGGCGTGCTGATCACCGGCGATTCGGGCATCGGCAAGAGCGAACTCGCCCTCGAACTTGTTTCGCGCGGGCACGGGCTGGTCGCCGACGACGTCGTCGAACTGGCCCGCATCGCACCAACGACCATCGAGGGCCGCTGCCCGGGCATGCTGCGCGATTACCTTGAAGTGCGCGGCCTCGGCCTGCTCAACATCCGGACGATTTTCGGCGAGACGGCAGCGCGGCGCAAGATGAAGCTTAAGCTGATTGTCCATCTCGAACGGCATACCGGCGGCGACGATTCGCCGCGCCTGCCGCTCGATTCGCGCGCCCAGGAACTGCTCGGCATTCCGGTGCGCAAGGTGGTGTTTCATGTGGCGCCGGGGCGCAACCTCGCGGTCCTGCTTGAAGCCGCGGTGCGCAATTGCATCCTGCAACTGCGCGGTATCGACAGCATGAACGAATTCATCAACCGCCAGCAGCAGGCGGTTTTCGACGACGACGTCTAGAAGAGGCTGAAAAAGCCGCCGCGCCGGGGGCTTGCCAAGCGATTATCTATTTGGCATATAATTGCACTTCCTCCACCCCCTCAAGGAGTTAGTGATGAAAGTCATGCTCGCTTCAATTGCCCTTGCCCTTGCGACCGGCAGCGCCTTTGCCGCGGATGCGGAGAAGAAGCCGCCGACGCCCGCGCAGCAGGCGCAACAGGAGAAAATGAAAGCCTGTAATGCCGAAGCCAAGACGAAAGCGCTCAAGGGCGACGAACACAAGAAATTCATGAGCACCTGCCTGAAGGGGGAGAAGAAGTAAGGGGCAGACAATCGAACAAGCGGCGGCGCGTGGGCGCCGCCATTTTTTTCCAGTCGGCGCCGGTCAGAACGCTTCGAATTCCGCGCAGTCGGCGTCCGAATCCGTCGCCGAAGCGGCAAAGCAAATCACCCCTTTGCCATGGATCACGCAATCGCCTTGCCGCAAGGACAGTTCCGGCCTGCCCTGCAAGGTCACGTAAGTGCCGTTGGTGCTGGTGTCGATGACCACGATCTGCTCGCCGCGGCGCTCGACCCGCGCGTGGTGGCGGGAAGCGCGGCGATCATTGACGATGACATCGTTGTTCGCCCCGCGCCCGAACTTGATGACCGGCGACGCATCGTCCAGGGTGTGCTCCTTGCCGCAATAACGAAGGCGCAGACAAGGCCCCTGCGTAGCGTGGATTCTGGCTTGCGCGGGCGACTCGACAAGCAGTCCGACGAAGGGCGCCGGGATGTCGGCCGCAATCAATTCGAAAATTCTCGGCGCCCCCGCCTTGCCGCCGGATGCCGGCCCAAGATCGCGTGCGCAGGACTGCAGGGCTGGGGAGAGCGCGGCACGCGAGTCGCCATCGGTCAGGATCTGCCCGGGCTTGGCGATTGCGGCGAGTTGCGCGGCCCGATCGACGGCTGAGCCAACGGCGCCCGCCTTCTCCTCGCGCACCGAACCGTGCGTCAAACCGACGCCGATGCCCAGTTTAACCCCCGATACCGGCGGCAGGTCGGCGACCCGCTGCTGCATCTCGACGGCCGCATGGAAGGCGTCGTCAGGCAGATTGAAGAGCGCGATCAGCTGATCGGCGTCGGACTTCACGAGGCTTCCGTCGCAGGCCTCGACGACACGCCGCATGCGCCGAAGGCAACGGTCGACGGCGCGCAGCGCTTCGGAATTCTCGAGTTTCTCGTGCCGACGCGCGTTTCCCGACAGTTCGGCAAACAAGACCGATCGCGGCTTTTCCGCTTCACTCATAGTTATCTCAACGCCGTGGACACAGTCCAGCGCCCCCTCACTCGGAACCTCGCCGCCCGCTTCTGCCCGCGCATCAGCGCGCCAACGTGCTGATCATAGCAAAGCTGCGCCAGGCGAGCACAGCGCAGCGCTTTAACGGTTCGCCAGCACCGCCAGCGGAATGGAGGCAGCGAAGCTCGGTGCGTCCCCGGCAAAGGCGGGCAGATCGAACAGCGTATCGCCGCCATCCAGTTCATCGACTGCCGTCCTGACTTGCAATCCCTTGAAGTCGAACAAGCCCGTGTCCGCCAGATGCGAAGGCACGATGTTCTGCAGCGCCGAGAACACCGACTCGGTGCGCCCCGGAAAACGGCGATCCCAGTCGGCCATCATCTCGCGTATTTTCTGGCGCTGCAGGTTGTTCTGCGAGCCGCACAGGTTGCACGGGATGATCGGGAAGTCCATGCCGCGCGCGAAGCGCGCGATGTCGGCCTCGCCGCAGTAGGCGAGCGGCCGGATGACGACGTGCGCGCCGTCGTCGGTCACCAGCTTGGGCGGCATGGCCTTGAGCTTGCCACCGAAGAGCAGGTTGAGAAACAGCGTATGCACGATGTCGTCGCGATGATGGCCCAGCGCGATCTTGTTGGCACCGAGTTCCTTGGCCGTGCGGTAAATGACGCCGCGGCGCAGGCGCGAGCAGAGCGAGCAGGTCGTCTTGCCTTCGGGAATTTTTTCCTTGACGATCGAATAGGTGTCCTGCTCGACGATGCGGTACTCGATGCCGAGTCCGGCGAGATACGCGGGAAGGACATGCGCCGGGAAACCCGGCTGCTTCTGATCGAGATTCATCGCGATCAGGCGGAAATCGACCGGCGCGCGCCGGCGCAGGGCCATCAGCACCGAGAGCATGGCGTAGGAATCCTTGCCGCCCGAGATGCAGACGAGAACCGTGTCGCCGTCCTCGATCATGTTGTAATCGGCGATCGCCTTGCCGGTGTCGCTTTCCAAGCGCTTTTTCAGGCGCAGCAATGTCTTTGAATTTTCCATAACCCTAAAAATAAAAATCAACCGCAACGATCACAACGAAAAATCGTTTCTCCTTCTTATCGTTGTGCTCGTTGTGCCCGTTGTGGTTAAAGCCTTTCGGTTGCAACTACAAATGCGCCGTGCGGCCGCCGTCGATATTGATCACCTGCCCGGTCATGTAGGACGCATCGTCGAGCAGAAAGCGCACGGCGCGGGCGATATCCTCGGGGCTGCCGGCGCGCCCCAGCAGCGTGTGGGCGACGATCTTGTCGCGCGCCGCCGGGTCGAGCAAGCTGTCGTCGGGCCACAGGATGGCGCCGGGCGCGACCGCATTGACCCGCACCTCCGGCGCCATCTCGATGGCCAGCGCCCGCGTCAGCCCGAGCAGGCCGGCCTTGGCCGTACAGTACAGCGAATAGCCGGCGAGCGGGCGTTCGGCGTGGATGTCGGTGATGTTGACGACGGCGCCATGGCGCGCCTTCAGGTAAGGCGCGGCGGCCTGGGTCAGATACAGCGGCGCCTTGAGATTGCTGCCGATCAAATCCTCCCAGTCGGACAGATCGATTTCACCGAAGGGCGTGGCGAAGAAACTCGAGGCATTGTTGATCAGCGCATCAAGCCCTCCGAAAGCCGCGACGCTGTTGTCGATCAGCCCCGGCAGGCTGGCGATGTCGAGCAGGTTGGCCTGCTGGCAAACCACCGAACCCGCGCGCAGCGCATTCAACTCGGCGGCCAGCGCCTCGGCCGCCGCCTGCGCCGAGCGATAATGCACCACGACATTGGCTCCCGCCGCATGCAAGGCGCGGGCAATCGCGCCGCCCACCCGCTTCGCCGCGCCGGTCACCAATACCGTTTTGCCGATCACGCTCGACTCCAGAATCTTCCGCTTGCCCCACGCGGAGCCTTGATTTTAGCGGATTTCCCGCCTCGGCGCGAACGCGGCGGCGCAAGAGTCCTAGGCGAAAGCCGCGCCACGCGCTAGACTTGACTCTGTAGAAACACGGCAAACCTCGCCACGGAATTTATGACGAACGATAGCGAGCCACTCGACGCCGACGAATTGATGAATTTCGCCGAGCGCATCGAACAACTTCCGCCTGCCGACGCGCAGTGGATGGAACGCCTGTTTCAGGAATGCCTGCGCGCGCGGACGCACGAGGCCGAGTTGCTCGCCGGGATGGCCGACGGCGGCTCCGTGAGCGGCAGGGAACTGGAAATGCAGCTCGCGCAGGTCGCGCTCGACACGACCGAATGGCTGAACACCCTGTGGAACGTAGGCTACATGGGCGCCGGCTGTTTCCCGGCGCAACCGCGCTCGGCGTTTCCGATGATCGGCATGGAAGACATCCTGAAATCGAGCTTGTTTGCCCGCATCCGCGAAGGCAAGCGGCCGCTGCCCTTCCCGCCGCCGACCCGCCAGGGCCTGCCCTGGCACGACCTGCTCGAGGGTCAGCGCGACCAGCACGCGGTCGCCGCCGAGATACTGCGCGACGAAGCCGGGCGCGCCATCGCCGCCAACATCGAAGCCTGCCCCGATTGGCAACTCGTCGAAGAATGCGAAGCCGGACACGAGTATATCGTTCAGCACCACGGCAAGGGACCGCTGTTCAGGCTGCGGCTCGGCACGCCGGCCGCCACCTTGTGCCGCGAAGCGCCGCGCTGGCAGCGCAGGATCCGCCTGCAGGAACGCGGCGGCTTCAGCAATTACACGCTCGAATGGCCGCAGGAGAATGGTCCGGTGCACGACGTCGCGTTGCGCGCGACGACTTGGGAGCGCGCCGAATCGGAAGCCGCCCACTGGATCGCCACGACCCACCCGGAGATGTACGGGCAGGTGAGCTTCGAGCGCGTCGAATAAGCGCGCTGCTCAGAAGAAGACCGGTTCGGGCAGCAGCCTGATGCCGAACTTGTCGCGCACGTCGCGCTGAACCGCGCGCATCAGCGCAACGACATCGGCGCCGCGCGCGCCGCCGCCATTGACGAGGACTCGCGCGTGTTTTTCGTACATGCCGACCGGCCCGAGTTGCTTGCCCTTCCAGCCGCACTGCTCGATCAGCCAGCCGGCCGAGAGTTTCACGCGACCGTCGGGCTGCGCGTAGCTCGGCAAGTCGGGATGCGCCGTTTGCAAGCTTGCCGCCGTCGCCGCATCGACCACCGGGTTATGAAAGAAGCTGCCGGCGTTCGGGATGTCGCGCGGATCGGGCAGCTTGCGCTGGCGCACGGCGATGACGGCCGCGGCGATCTGCTCGGCCGTTGGCGCGCGGATTCCCCGCGCCGCGAGTTCGGCGGCGACCCCGCCGTAGCGCGTCACAGCGCGCCAGATCTTGGGCAGCCGGAACGTGACGGCCGCGATCGCCAGTTGCCCGTCGAGGTGCCAGCCTTCCTGCTTGAAGACGCTATCGCGATAGCCGAAGCGGCAGTCGCTGCGCGCGAAATGCACGGTGCGGCCGCTGCGCGTATCGCAGGCGTCGAGCGTGGCAAAACGCTCGGCGAGTTCGACGCCGTAGGCGCCGATGTTCTGGATCGGCGCGGCGCCGACCGTGCCGGGAATGAGCACCAGATTTTCCAGCCCGGGCCAGCCCTGCGCCAGCGTCCACAGGACGAAATCATGCCAGTTCTCGCCGGCGCCGGCGCGCACGTACCAGGCGTCGGCGTCTTCGGCGACGAGCTCGCGGCCGGGTATCGCCATGTGCAGCATGAGGCCGTCGAAATCGCCGCCGACGACGATGTTGCTGCCGCCGCCGAGGATGAAGCGGCGCACGGCGAGCTTGCCGGCCAGCGCGACAAGTTGGTCCGGCGCGCTGATCTCGGCGTAGAAGGCCGCGCGCCCCGGCAGCGCCAGGGTGTTGCGCGCGCCAAGCTCGACATCGCTTTGGATGAAATCAGGAAGGCTCACGGCGGCAGGCTTCGGTCACGATGATTCATTTAAGCACAGCTACGGCTTCGCCGCTCGAATCAAAGCAGCGGCGCCAGCCAGCGTTCGGCTTCGGTGATGCTGAAGCCGGCGCGCCGCGCCCAGTCGGCGAGCTGGTCGCGGGCGATCTTGCTGACCGCGAAATAGCGCGCCTGCGGGTGCGCCAGGTAGAAACCGGAGACCGCGGCGGCGGGTTGCATGGCGAAGGATTCGGTCAGCGCCATGTCGGCCTTGCCCGGCGCGTCGAGCAGCGCGAACAGCGCGCCCTTGGCGGTGTGGTCGGGACAGGCCGGATAGCCTGGCGCCGGCCGGATGCCGCGGTATTCCTCGCGGATCAGCGCGTCCTTGGCCAGCGCTTCAGTAGCGGCGTAGCCCCAGTAGTCGCGCCTGACCTGCGCGTGCAGCCACTCGGCGCAGGCCTCGGCGAGGCGGTCGGCGAGTGATTTGAGCATGATCGCGCGGTAATCGTCGTTCGCGGCGGCGAACTCGGCGAGCTTCTTCTCGATGCCGATTCCGGCGGTAACCGCGAAAGCGCCGACCCAGTCGGGCGCGCCGCCCTGATCGGGCCGCGCCGCGACGAAATCGGCGAGGCAGTAATGCGGCTTGCCCGCCGGCCGCTCGTGCTGCTGGCGCAGGTTGTGCCAGGTCATCAGCTTTTCGCGGCGCGACTCGTCCTTGTAGAGCTCGATGTCGTCGTCCACCGCGTTGGCCGGATACAGGCCGAAGACGGCGTTGGCGCGCAGCCACGGGGCGCTTTGCCGGGCGGCGACGATCTGCGCCAGCATCGCCTTGCCGTCGGCGAAGACCGCGCGCGCCGCTTCGCCGACCAGCGCGTCGTCGAGCAGGGCGGGATAGGCGCCGGCGAGGTCCCAGGTCTGGAAGAACGGCCCCCAGTCGATGTACTCGGCGAGCAGCGCGAGATCGATGTCGCGCAGCACGTGCAGGCCGGGCTGCTTCGGTGCGACGGGCCGGTAGGCGGGATCGGCGTCCCACGCGAAACGGTTGGCGCGCGCCGCGTCGAGGCTGACCAGCGCGACGCCCTTCTTGCCGGCGTGCTGGCTGCGTACCTTGGCGTAATCGGCGGCGACTTCGGCCTTGAAACCCGCCGCGTTGTCGATCGACAGGAGCTTGGTGACGACGCCGACGGCGCGCGAGGCGTCGGGCACATAGACCACCGGGCCGCTGTAATGCGGCGCGATCTTGATCGCGGTGTGCGCGCGGCTGGTCGTCGCGCCGCCGATCAAGAGCGGAATCGGCTCGCCGTCGGCAAAACCGAGGCGCTGCATTTCAGCGGCGACGTGGCTCATTTCCTCGAGCGAGGGCGTGATCAGGCCGGACAGGCCGATGGCCTGCGCGCCGTGTTCCCTCGCCGCGTGCAGGATCTTGTCGCAGGCCACCATGACGCCGAGGTCGACGACCTCGTAGCCGTTGCAGCCGAGCACGACGCCGACGATGTTCTTGCCGATGTCATGGACGTCGCCCTTCACCGTGGCCATCACGATCTTGCCCTTGCTGGTCGCGCCGGTGCGCAGCTTCTCGGCCTCGACGTAGGGGATCAGGTGGGCCACCGCCTGCTTCATGACGCGCGCCGATTTCACCCCCTGCGGCAGGACCATCTTGCCGGCGCCGAACAGGTCGCCGACGATGTTCATGCCGCTCATCAGCGGGCCTTCGATCACCGCCAGCGGCGGCTGCCCGGCGGCGGCCAGCGCGGCGCGGCATTCCTCGGTGTCGGCGACGACGAAATCGGTGATGCCCTTGACCAGCGCGTGCGCGAGCCGCGCCTCGACCGGCTGTTCGCGCCACGCGAGGTCCGGCCCACTGTCCCTGGCCTGGCCTTCCTTGACGGTCAGCGCGAAATCGACGAGCGCTTCGCCGGCCGCCGGGCTGCGGTTGAGGACGACGTCCTCGACCTTCTCGCGCAGTGCCGGGTCGAGATCGTCATAAACGCCAAGCATGCCGGCGTTGACGATGCCCATCGACAGGCCGGCCCTGACCGCGTGATAGAGGAAGACGGTGTGGATCGCTTCGCGCACCGGATCGTTGCCGCGGAAGCTGAACGAGACGTTGGAGACGCCGCCGGAAATCTGCGCGTGCGGCAAATGCGTGCGTATCCAGCGGCAGGCCTCGATGAAATCGACGGCGTAGTTGTTGTGTTCCTCGATGCCGGTGGCGATCGCGAAAATGTTCGGGTCGAAGATGATGTCGGCCGGCGCGAAGCCGCTGCCCACCAGCAGATCGTAGGCGCGCTTGCAGATCGCCGTCTTGCGCGCGTAGGTATCGGCCTGCCCGGCTTCGTCGAAGGCCATGACGATGATCGCCGCGCCGTAGCGCTGCGCCAGCCTGGCGCGCTCGAGGAAAGCGGCTTCGCCCTCCTTCATCGAGATCGAGTTGACGATGCCCTTGCCCTGGATGCATTTGAGGCCGGCCTCGATGACCTCCCACTTCGACGAGTCGATCATCACCGGCACGCGCGAGATGTCAGGCTCCGACGCGATCAGCTTGAGGAAGCGGTCCATCGCCGCCTGGCTGTCGAGCATCGCTTCGTCCATGTTGATGTCGAT
>CAIXAY010000271.1 GCA_903917505.1 uncultured beta proteobacterium
GTGCCGTCCCGGTCCATGCTGGTCAGCAGGATTTCGCCGGCGCCGAGCTGCTGCACGCGGCGCGCCCAGTCGACCACATCGAGCCCGGTGCGATTGCGGCCGCCGTGGGTGAACACTTCCCACTTGCCCGGCGCCACCTGCTTGGCGTCGATCGCGACGACGATGCACTGGTTGCCGACCTTGGCCGAAGCCTCGGCGACGAGGTCGGGGTTGTTGACCGCGGCGGTGTTCATGCTCACCTTGTCGGCGCCGGCGTTGAGCAGGCGGCGCACATCGGCGACCGTGCGCACGCCGCCGCCGACGGTCAGCGGAATGAAGACCTGCGCCGCGCAGGCCTCGACGATGTGCAGGATGATGTCGCGCTGGTCGGATGACGCGGTGATGTCGAGGAAGGTCACCTCGTCGGCGCCCTGTGCGTCATAACGGCGGGCGATTTCGACCGGGTCGCCGGCATCGCGCAGGTCGATGAAGTTGGTGCCCTTGACGACCCGACCGGCGGTCACGTCAAGACAGGGAATGATGCGTTTGGCTAGGCCCAAGAGAAGTACCGCGCTTCCTTTCTGCGCTTAGGCCATCAGCGTTGGGTGGCGCGGTCAGCTTCCGCCTGGGCGGCAGCGAAGTCGAGCGATCCGTCGTAAATGGCCCGGCCGGCGATGGTTGCGGAAATGCCTTCGTATTCTACGGCACACAGCGCCCGGATGTCGTCCATGCTCGATAGGCCGCCGCTGGCGATCACCGGAATGCGCAGCGACTGCGCGAGCTTGACGGTGGCGTCGATGTTGATTCCTGAGAGCATGCCGTCGCGGCCGATGTCGGTATAGATGATGCCCTCGACGCCGTAATCCTCGCATTTTTTCGCCAGGTCGATGACATCGTGGCCGGTCAGCTTCGACCAGCCGTCGACGGCCACCCGCCCGTCCTTGGCGTCGAGGCCGACGATGATCTGCCCGGGGAAGGCGCTGCAGGCATCGTGCAGGAAACCGGGATTCTTCACCGCCGCCGTGCCGATGATCACGTAGCTGACGCCGTCGTCGAGGCAGCGTTCGATCGTGTCGAGATCGCGGATGCCGCCGCCGAGCTGGATCGGAATTTCATCGCCGATGGCCTTGACGATCTCCTTGATCGCCGCGGCGTTCTTCGGCTTGCCGGCGAAAGCGCCGTTGAGGTCGACGACGTGCAGGCGGCGCGCCCCCTGCTCCAGCCAGTGCGCCGCCTGCGCGGCCGGCGTATTGGGGAAAACGGTGGCTTCGTCCATGAGCCCCTGTTTCAGGCGGACGCATTGGCCGTCCTTCAGGTCAATCGCGGGAATGATCAGCATTTTGGCAACGTCGTTGGGGGAAAAAAGGTCGCGAAGCGCTAGGCCCGTTCAAGGCTTCCATTGAATGAAATTGGACAACAGGGCAAGGCCGGCCTTGGCGCTCTTCTCGGGGTGGCACTGAAGAGCGAAGATATTATCGTGCGCGACGGCGCTGGTAAAGGGCAGCCCGTAGTCGGTCGTACCGGCGATGCAGTTGCGCTCGACCGGATCGACATAATAGCTGTGCACAAAATAAAAGCGGGCGCCATCGTCAATGTCATTCCACAGCGCATGTGACCGGGTATGGATCACTTCGTTCCAACCCATGTGCGGCACTTTCAGTTTATCGCCGTTGGCTGCGAACATCTTTTCGGCGGGAAAGCGGATGACGCGGCCGGGGAAAACGCCGAGGCCGGCGACATCGCCCTCTTCGCTGTGCTCGAACAGCATCTGCAGGCCGATGCAGATGCCGAGAAAGGGCTTGCTGCGCGCCGCCGTGAGGACCGCCTGGCGCAAGCCGCGCGCGTCGAGCTCGCGCATGCAATCGGGCATCGCGCCCTGGCCCGGGAAAACCACGCGCTCGGCGGCCAGCACCTCGGCCGGATCGGCGCTGACCACGACCTCGCGCCCCCCGGCCACGCGCACCAGCGCCTGCCAGACCGAACGCAGATTGCCCATGCCGTAATCGACGACGACGATCTTCCCTGCCGCAGCTGCCATCAAAGCGAGCCCTTGGTCGAGGGGATGCTGCCAGCGCCGCGCGGATCGGCTTCGACGGCCATGCGCAAGGCGCGGCCGAGGGCCTTGAAAATCGTTTCAGCCTGGTGGTGCGCGTTCTCGCCGCACAGGTTATCGACGTGTACGGTCATCAGCGCGTGATTGACCAGGCCCTGGAAAAACTCGTGCACCAGATCGACGTCGAAAGCGCCGACCAGCGCGCGCTTGAAATCGACATTGAAGACCAGCCCCGGACGGCCCGAGAGATCGACGACGACGCGCGACAGCGCCTCGTCGAGCGGCACGTAGGCGTGGCCGTAGCGGCGCAAGCCTTTCTTGTCGCCGAGCGCCTTGGCCAGGGCCTGGCCGATCGTGATGCCGATGTCCTCGACGCTGTGGTGCGCGTCGATATGCAGGTCGCCCCTGGCCTCGACCTCGAGATCGATCAGGCTGTGCCGCGCCACCTGGTCGAGCATGTGATCGAGGAAAGGAACGCCGCTGGCGAATTTTCCCTGACCGCTGCCGTCGACGTCCAGGCGAACGGTGATCGACGTTTCGAGGGTGTTGCGCGTAACTTCAGCTTGCCGCATGGTGGGCCCCATCGCAGAGTAGCAAATAATACTGCGTCATCAAAGCGCCGGCGTCAAACAGCGAATGACGGATTTGAA
>CAIXAY010000272.1 GCA_903917505.1 uncultured beta proteobacterium
AATAATACTGCGTCATCAAAGCGCCGGCGTCAAACAGCGAATGACGGATTTGAACGGACTGCAATAGCAAGCGTGCATGATACCATTTCACGTTCCGCTGGATTCGACCTTGCGAGCCGTTCATGAGCCAATACTGGAGCCCTCTCGTTCATCGCCTGACCCCCTATGTTCCGGGCGAACAACCCAAGCTGCCCGATCTGGTCAAGCTCAACACCAACGAGAATCCCTGTCCGCCGTCGCCGCGCGCCATCGCCGCGATCGCGGCCGAACTCGGCGCCGACGGCGCCAGCCTGCGCCTCTACCCCGATCCGAATGCCGATCGCCTCAAGGCTGCGGTGGTCGCGCACTTCGCGCAATTCGCCATCGCGCCGGACGAAGTCTTCGTCGGCAACGGTTCGGACGAAGTGCTGGCGCACGCCTTCATGGCGCTCATGCAGCACGAATTGCCGGTGCTGATGCCGGACATCAGCTACAGCTTCTACCCGGTGTATTGCGGCCTTTACGGGGTGCAGCACCACGCCGTGCCGCTCGCCGACGATTTCCGCATCCGCATCGACGACTATGCCCGTGACAACGGCGGCATCATCCTCGCCAACCCCAATGCGCCGACCGGACTCCTGCTGCCGCTGCCCGAAATCGAACGGCTGCTGGCCGCGCACCCGAAGTCCGCCGTCATCATCGACGAGGCCTACATCGACTTCGCAGCCGCCGTCGTGCCGACGGCGATCGCCCTGGTCAAGCGCTATCCGAACCTGCTGGTGATCCGCACGCTGTCCAAGTCGCACTCGCTGGCCGGCCTGCGCGTCGGTTACGCGGTCGGCGACGGCGCGCTGATCGCCGGCCTCGAGCGCATCAAGAACAGCTTCAATTCCTACCCGCTCGACCGCCTGGCGATCGCCGGGGCCAGCGCCGCCCTGGCCGACAGCGCGCATCTGGACCGGACGCGGCAGACGGTGATGGACAGCCGCGCGGCGCTGACGCTGGGGCTCGAACGCCTCGGCTTCGCGGTGCTTCCGTCGGCCGCCAATTTCATTTTCGTCCGCCACCCGGCGCATGACGCCGCGCAGCTGGCGGCCGGCCTGCGCCAGCGCCAGATCATCGTCCGCCATTTCAAGCTGCCGCGCATCGACCAGCACTTGCGCATCACCGTCGGCACCGACGCGCAATGCCAGACCCTGCTCGCGGCGCTGCGCGAAATCGTCGGCCTGCCCTCGGCGTAGCCGGCGTCGCAGACGCCAGGCCCGAAACGGGAACAGCGCGCATTGCCTGCAACCGCGCAAGCTTCGCAATTTGCCGCGCGAAACACGGCGGCACGAACTGGCCATCGACATCGAAGCAGTGACGCGCGCCATCGCCGCTTTCGAGGAAACGCTGAGGATACCGAATTGGCGCTTCGACAAGTGTCTCAAGGGGGACAAGAAGGCCTTGAGCGCCGACGAACTGGCCGGCTACAAGTTGTTCAAAGTGAGCGGTCGTGTCGCCTGCCATAACGGTCCGGGCATCGGCGGCAACTCCTTCCAGAAGATGGGTGTCGTCGAAGCCACAAGTCGACAAGGACGGCCGAGGGCCGCGCCGGAGCGACCGGCAAGGACGCCGACCGCTTCAACTTCAAGCTGCCGACCCTGCCGCCTTCGTCCGACGCCACCAAGCGTCCGACGCCGTCCGAGAAATAAGCATCGGTCCGGCCGGCCCCTTTCGTCGCTTGCATTTGACGTCTTTCCCGATTCCCTCTCTAATCGTGGTGTAATGCTCGTTTGGCACATTCGCTGCCGGTGATTTATGCAGAGAGCGCCCAATATGGTGAAGCAAACAATTCTCGGCTTGTCGGAACGACTGCAGCGGGCCGGTGTGCCTGCGACATTGCAACGCGTGGCGATCGCAGAAGTGCTGTTTGCGCGCCCGATCCATCTTCGTGCCGACGAGGTTCTCGAGCGTGTGCGGGAAACGCTTCCCGACATGTCGCGAGCCACGGTGTACAACACGCTCAGGATCTTTCGGGAGGCGGGCTTGGTCAAGGAACTGGTCGTCGATGCGGAACGTATCGTGTTCGATTCGAACACGGCGCCGCATTATCATCTTTACGACGTCGACACCGGCAGCGTGCTCGACATATCGGCCGATGAACTGCAGGTCGTCGGTTCGCCGAAGCTGCCGCAAGGGCTCGAGCTGGAGCAGGTTGACGTCATTATCCGCGTGCGGCAATCCGCCCACGCCTGAACGGGTGATGCGAGAAGGCGCAAGCCGGGATTTGCCATCAAGGCGTCCGGGGCATGCGCCATTTAACAGCGACATCTCTGCCGTAGGGACATGAGTCCCTGAAGCGCCAGAACGTCCGGTCCGGTCCATTCCGGATACGCGGGATCGCCGATGCCAACCCTTATTCCTCGCGGAAAGTTTTTTCGCGCTTCCGTGCGCGGGGACGACTGGCGCTTTCTGGCTTGCGGGGGGATACTATGTCAACAACGATCAAGAACCGGAAGGATTTGGAGTTCTCCATGAACGTGGCACCAAATCCGCCGCAGCTCAGCGCAGTCAAAATACACTTTGTGACACAGCAAGACGAACGCTGGGCCATTCCTTAACCACCGATTTCATTCAATTCACTTCATATGAATAACTTAAGTCTGGTCAGAGGCCTCGTTCTCATGGCGATTGCCCTGTTCTTCGGCGTCGGCGCGCTGATTTACCCGTTC
>CAIXAY010000273.1 GCA_903917505.1 uncultured beta proteobacterium
CAGCGCCGGTGTCGTCGCCGGCACGGCCAGCCGCCACAGCGCGGCGGCCGCCTCGGTGGCGAAGAAGGCATGGCGCTGCTCGCGCAGGCTGCGCCAGAATTCGCTCGCCGCTTCGGGCGCGAGGCGCTCGCCGCCGAGTTTCTGCGCCGCCGCGCCGACCGCCGCCGCGGCGCCGGCGAGGCGCACATGCAGGACCTCGCCGACCCAGGCCGACGCCGAAATCGGCAAGGGCTGGCCGCCCCATTGATTGAGCTTTGCCAGCGCTCGGTCTTGCGAATCCGTGCCGGGCATCTCGAAACGCAGCGTCTGCTCGGACGATGCAAATGGCATGACCTTGAGCGAAACCTCGACGACGAGGCCGAGCGTGCCGAGGCTGCCGGCCAGGAGGCGCGACACGTCGTAGCCGGCGACGTTCTTCATGACCTGGCCACCGAAGGTGAGCAGGCGGCCCTGCCCGTCGATGATTTTCACGCCGAGGACAAAGTCGCGCACGGCGCCGGCGCGCGCCCGGCCGGGGCCCGCGAGGCCGGCCGCGAGGCAGCCGCCGACGGTCGCCGCCGGGCCGAAATGCGGCGGTTCGAAAGACAGCGACTGTGCCTTTTCGGCAAGCGCCGCTTCGAGTTCGGCGAGCGGCGTGCCGCAGCGTGCGGTGACGACGAGTTCGGTCGGCTGGTAAGCGGCAAGGCCCGCGTACTCGCGCGTGTCGAAGATCTCGCCAGTCAGCGCCTGGCCGTAAAAATCCTTGCTGCCACCGCCGCGCAGACGCAGCGGCGTGCGCTCGGCAGCCGCCGCACGGATGCGATCGGACCAGCGCGCGAGGCAGGGATCGCTGTTCATCACGCGTTCGCCATGGGCTGGTCGACGCCGTGCGTCAGCCGGTATTCGCGGCAGCGGGCGATGGTCGGAATCACCTTGCCCGGGTTGAGCAGGCCGTCGGGATCGAAGGCGCGCTTGACGGCCGCGAACACTTCGAGTTCGTCCGGCGTGAATTGCGCGCACATCTGCGCGAGCTTCTCGACGCCGACGCCGTGTTCGCCGGTGATCGTTCCGCCGAGTTTGACCGAGAGTTCGAGGATCTCGCCGCCGAAAGCCGTCGCGCGCTCAAGCTCGCCCGGCACGTTGGCGTCGAACATGATCAGCGGATGCAGATTGCCGTCGCCGGCATGAAAGACGTTGGCGCAGCGCAGGGCGTAGCGCTGTTCCATTTCGGCAATGGCGACCAGCATGTGCGCGAGGCTCTTGCGCGGGATCGTCCCGTCCATGCACAGATAGTCGGGGCTGATGCGGCCGATCGCCGAGAAAGCGGCCTTGCGCCCGGCCCAGAAGCGGAGCCGCTCGGCTTCGCTTTGCGAGACGCGGATCGGCGAGGCGCCGCAGCGCTCGAGCACGGCGCGCATGCGCGCCACTTCTTCGCCGACTTCCTCGGGCGTGCCGTCGGATTCGCACAGCAGGATGGCTTCGGCGTCCATGTCGTAACCGGCCTTGGCGTAGGGCTCGACGGCATGGATCGCTTTCTTGTCCATCATCTCGAGGCCGGCCGGAATGATGCCGGCGGCGATGATGCCGGCGACCGCCTCGCCGGCCTGGCTCACCTCGGCGAACGAGGCGACGATCACCTGCGCGAGTTCGGGCTTCGGCGTCAGCTTGACGGACACTTCGGTGACCAGCGCCAGCATGCCCTCCGAGCCGACCATCAGCGCCAGCAGATCGTAGCCGGGCGCATCGAGCGCGGCGTTGCCGAATTCGACGATCTCGCCGGCCACCGTCAGGCCGCGCACGCGCAGCACGTTATGCACGGTCAGGCCGTACTTGAGGCAATGCACGCCGCCGGCATTTTCGGCGACATTGCCGCCGATGCTGCAGGCGATCTGCGACGAAGGATCCGGCGCATAGTAAAGGCCGTAGGGCGCCGCGGCTTCCGATACGGCGAGGTTGCGCACACCGGGCTGCACGACGGCGGTGCGCGCGAGCGCGTCGATGCCGATGATCTTATTCAGCTTGGCGAGCGAGACGACGACACCGTCGGCATGCGGCAACGCGCCGCCCGAGAGCCCCGTCGCCGCGCCGCGCGGAATGATCGGGACCTTGAGCGCGCTGCAAATGCGGAGCACGGCCTGCGCCTGCGCTTCATTTTCGGGAAGCGCGACGATCAGCGGCAATTGCCGGTAAGCCATCAGCCCGTCGCATTCGTACGGGCGCAGATCCTCGGCTTCGACGAGCAGGCTGTGCGCAGGCAGCTGCTCGCGCAATCGCGCGAGCAGGAGCGCCTTGTCTACCGAAAAGCGCGGAGCCGGGAATTTTCCGTCGTTGCTCAAGGAGAGTCCTCGTCGATCGATCCAGTATAGCGCGTAGGCGGCGGCCATATGGAAACGGCCTGACGGGTCAGACAGGGACAGCGCGGAAATGATTCCGAAGTGCTTTCTCCGGCACGCTCAGATCCCCGAGCCGCCTTCTTCGAGCGCCACTTCCGGCACCTTGAATACCTTGACCTGGCGCGGCCTGAGCCAGACCAGCTGGCCCTTGGCCAGATTGAGCACAATCGCGCGTTCGCGCGTCAATTCGACCTCGATCAGTTCCGAGGCGTGCGCGAGTTCGACGCGTACCAGCGGGCCGATCGCATGCACGTCCTGCACCGTGGCTTCGAGGCCGCCGGCGACCGGGCTGTGCTCGATGTCGATGTCGTGCGGGCGGACGAAGGCCATGGCTTCGCCGGCCGGTGCGGCGTTTCCCTCGTCCGCCGCGTCGTGTCCGACATCGGCCCAGTGGCCATGCACCCGGCTGTGGAAGACATTGACGTTGCCGAGGAACTGATAAACGAAAGGCGAGGCCGGATTCGAATAGACCTCGTCGGGCGTGCCCATCTGTTCGATGCGGCCGTGATTCATGACGACGACGCGGTCGGCGACTTCGAGCGCCTCCTCCTGGTCGTGGGTGACGAAGACACTGGAGATATGCACCTCGTCGTGCAGGCGCCGCAGCCAGCGGCGCAATTCCTTGCGCACCTTGGTGTCGAGCGCGCCGAAAGGCTCGTCGAGCAGCAGCACCTTGGGCTCGACGGCGAGCGCGCGCGCCAGCGCGATGCGCTGCCGCTGGCCGCCCGAGAGTTGCGACGGGTAACGCTCGGCGAGCCAGTCGAGCTGGACGAGCTTCAGCAGGTCCATGACGCGGCGCCGAACTTCGGCTTCCGGCGGGCGCACCTGCCTGGCCATGACGCGCAGCCCGAAAGCGACGTTCTCGAATACCGACA
>CAIXAY010000274.1 GCA_903917505.1 uncultured beta proteobacterium
AGAACATCGACATCGGCGGCCCGGCGATGCTGCGTTCGGCGGCCAAGAACTACAACGGCGTCGCCGTCGTCACCGACCCCGAGGACTACGCGCCGCTGCTCGCCGAAATGCAGGCCAACGACGGCGCGCTGACCCTGACGACGCGTTTCGAACTGGCCAAGAAAGCCTTCACGCACACCGCGCGCTACGACGGCGCGATCGCCAACTGGCTGACTTCGCTCGATGAAGCGAACAAGCCGCAGCAGTTTCCGGGAAAGCTGCAGCTCGCTTTCGATCGCGTCGAGACGCTGTGCTACGGCGAGAATCCGCACCAGCAGGCGGCTTTCTATCGCGACCCCGAGCCGACTGCCGGAGCGATCGCCGCCTACAAGCAGCTGCAGGGCAAGGAACTCTCGTACAACAACATCGGCGACGCCGACGCTGCGTGGGAATGCGTCAAGACTTTCAAGGCGCCGGCCTGCGTCATCATCAAGCACGCCAACCCCTGCGGCGTGGCCATAGCCACGACGCTGCTCGCGGCCTACGAAAAAGCTTTCCAGACCGACTCGACCTCGGCTTTCGGCGGCATCATCGCCTTCAACGGCACCGTCGATACCGACATCGTCGCGGCGATGAACGCGCGCAAGCATTTCGTCGAAGTGCTGATCGCCCCGGCCTATACGCCGGCGGCCAGGGAAATGCTCGCCTCGAAACAGAATCTGCGCGTCCTCGAATTGCCGATTTCGAACCACTATCATGCATTCGAAATGAAGCGCGTCGGCGGTGGCATGCTGGTGCAGACGCCGGACATGTTCAACATACAGGCCTCCGACTTGAAGGTGGTGACCAAGCTTGCGCCGACCGCCGCGCAGATCGACGACCTGCTCTTCGCCTGGCGCGTCGCCAAGTTCGTCAAGTCCAACGCCATCGTTTTCTGCGCCGGCGGCATGACGCTCGGCGTCGGCGCCGGCCAGATGAGCCGCGTCGATTCGACGCGCATCGCGGCGATGAAAGCCAAGAACGCCGGCCTCTCGCTCGCCGGTTCCTGCGTCGCCTCGGACGCTTTCTTCCCCTTCCGCGACGGCCTCGACGTCGTCGCCGAAGCCGGCGCCAAGGCGGTCATCGAGCCGGGCGGTTCAATGCGCGACGAAGAAGTCATCGACGCCGCGAACGAGCACGGCATCGCGATGGTGTTCACCGGCGCGCGGCATTTCCGGCACTGAGCAATGCGGCGACGCAGGTGATACGATGGCAGGGACTGACGGACCTGCCGAACTGACTGCCCGGATTGAACAATGCCTGTTGCCTTGGACCTTGATGCGATTGGCTTTACCGCAAAAATTACCCGCGAGGAATCCCGGAAATGAAACTTCTCGTCATCGGCTCGGGCGGGCGCGAACACGCGCTGGCCTGGCATCTGGCCAAATCAGCGGGCGTACAGAAGATTTACGTCGCGCCTGGCAACGCCGGCACTGCGCGTGAAAAGGAACTCGAGAACATCGCCATCAGCGACCCGGCGGCGCTTGCCGATTTCGCCGAGAAGCAAGGCGTCCACCTGACCGTCGTCGGCCCGGAAGCGCCGCTCGCCGCCGGTGTCGTCAATATCTTCCGCTCGCGCGGCCTGAAGATCTTCGGACCGACGCGCGAGGCCGCCCAACTCGAAAGCTCGAAGGACTTCGCCAAGCGCTTCATGGCGCGGCACAAGATCCCGACCGCGGCTTTTGCCACGTTCACCGACCGCGCCGCCGCACACGCGCATATCGACCAGCACGGCGCGCCGATCGTCATCAAGGCCGATGGACTCGCGGCCGGCAAGGGCGTCGTCGTCGCCATGACGGTCGACGAAGCGCACCGCGCGATCGACGACATGCTCTCCGGCAACGCGTTGGGCGCAGCCGGCGCGCGCGTCGTCATCGAGGAATTCCTCGAAGGCGAGGAAGCGAGCTTCATCGTCATGGTCGACGGCAAGAACGTGCTGGCGCTCGCCTCGAGCCAGGATCACAAGCGCATCGGCGACGGCGACACCGGCCCCAACACCGGCGGCATGGGCGCTTACTCGCCGGCGCCGGTAGTGACACCGGTCGTGCATGCGCGGGTGATGCGCGAGATCATCCTGCCGACGGTGCGCGGCATGGCCGCCGACGGCATGCCCTACACCGGTTTCCTCTATGCCGGCCTGATGATCGCCAAGGACGGTTCGGTGCGCACCGTCGAGTTCAACTGCCGCATGGGCGACCCGGAAACGCAGCCGATCATGATGCGTTTGAAAACGAATCTTCTGACCCTGCTCGAACACGCGCTGGCCGGCAAGCTCGACCAGATCGACGCCGAGTGGGACCGCCGCGTCGCGCTCGGCGTCGTGCTCGCCGCCGCCAACTATCCGGGCACACCGCGCAAGGGCGATGTGATCAGCGGCCTGCCCGAAGCGAGCGAGAACGTGCACGTTTTCCATTCGGGCACCGAGGAGAAGAACGGCAAGATCCTCACCGCCGGCGGCCGCGTGCTCTGCGTCACGGCGCTCGGCGACAACGTCAAGCAGGCGCAGAAGCACGCTTACGACGCGCTCGTCGGCATCTACTTCGACGGCATGCAATACCGCCACGACATCGGGCACCGCGCCATCTCGCGATGATCGCCAGCGGCGCGCTCAAGACCTACTTCAGCGGCCTGCAAGCGCGCCTCGTCGCGGCCGCCGAGGCGCTCGAAGGCAAAGACGGCGGGCGCTTTCGCGCCGACCCCTGGCAGAAGGATCCCGGCCAGACGCTCACCGGCAGCGGCCTGACCTGCATCATCGAAAGCGGCCGCGTCTTCGAGCGCGGCGGCATCGCCTGCTCCGAAGTCGGCGGCGCGGCGCTGCCGGCCTCCGCTACCGCCAAGCGCCCCGAGCTTGCCGGCTGCGCCTTCGAAGCGATCGGCGTGTCGCTGGTCCTGCATCCGGTGAATCCCTATTGCCCGACGGCGCACATGAACGTGCGCGCGCTGATCGCCACCCGTCCCGGCGCGGCGCCGGTCGCCTGGTTCGGCGGCGGCATGGATATGACGCCATACTACCCCTTCGTCGAGGACATCCGCCATTTTCACGCGGCCTGCAGGGACG
>CAIXAY010000275.1 GCA_903917505.1 uncultured beta proteobacterium
ACTCTTGCTCAACATTATTGAGGTCAATATGTTTGAAAAAATCCAACTCGATAAGCTTGTCTTCGACGCCGTATCACACTTTCCAGACGACCCCGCCGATAACCAGTTGATTTTGATATGAAATCAACCGGACAGATGTGGGACGATGCCTATGAAATCGCCGCGCTGGAAAACGGCAAGGCGCTGCGCCTGCTGAAATTTCCGGCAACACGCCTGAGCGTCGAAGCCATTCGCGGATTCCTGCGGGCCCACGCCAAGCCGGTGCGGCTGGCAGTCGCCGGCGCCGCGGCGCTCAGTCTGGCGCTCGCCCTGGGCGACGTTCCCGGCTGCGAAACTTTCATCGTCGCCGCGAGCATCGCCGGCCAGGCGTCGGCGCTGGCGCGCTATGCCTGGCGCTCGCCTTGAGCGCCGCAGTGCGAGCGACATGATTCACGGCGCTTTCGGGCATTCATTGACGATATAATTTTCCTGCCACCGGCTGTAAACCAGTTGGCAGATTTAGAGGATCAAGCCAGGCATGCCAGATCAACGTCCCGACCCCGACCAGTTGCTCGAGCGCCTCAATGCCGAGGAAGCCAGGGCCAAGCGCGGCAAGCTGAAGATTTTCTTCGGCGCCTCGGCCGGCGTCGGCAAAACCTATGCGATGCTCGGCGTCGCGCGCCAGCAGTTTCTCGATCACGTCGATGTCGTCATCGGTGTCGTCGAAACGCACGGGCGCATGGAAACCGAGGTCATGGCCGACGGCCTCGAACGGTTGCCGCTGCGCGACATTGCCTATCGCGACCGCGTGCTCAAGGAGTTCGATCTCGACGCCGCGCTGGCGCGCAAGCCGGCGATCATCCTGATGGACGAGCTCGCGCACTCGAACGCCGCCGGCTCGCGCCACCCGAAGCGCTGGCAGGACATCGAGGAGTTGCTGGCGGCCGGCATCGACGTGTATACGACGGTCAACGTCCAGCATCTCGAAACGCTCAACGACATCGTCAGCGGCATCACCGGAATCCGCGTCTGGGAAACGGTTCCGGATCGCGTCTTCGACAAGGCCGATGAGGTCGTCATCGTCGATCTGCCGCCCGACGAGTTGCTCGAGCGCTTGCGCCAGGGCAAGGTGTATCTGGCGCAGCAAGCCGACGTCGCGGCCAAGAACTTCTTCCGCAAAGGCAATCTCCTGGCGCTGCGCGAACTGGCCCTGCGCCGCACTGCCGATCGCATCGACGGCGAAATGCAGGCTTACCGCAGCCACAGCGCCGCCTCGGCGGTCTGGCGCAACCGCGAATCGCTGCTGGCTTGCGTCGGATCGGGCGAGCACAGCGAGAAGATTGTTCGCACCGCGGCCCGCCTGGCGGCTCAGCTTGGCGTGCAGTGGCATGCGGTGCATGTCGAGTCGCCGACTCGGCGCGAAAGCAGCGCACGGCGCCGTCAGGCCACCTTGCGCGTGCTCAAGCTCGCGCAGGAACTTGGCGCGACGAGCACCGAGATTTCGGCGCCGGCGATTCCGCAGGCGCTGGTGCGCTATGCCCGCGAGCACAATCTGTCGCGCCTCCTGATCGGACGATCGGAGCATGTCCGGCTGTGGCCCGGACAGCGCTCGCTCGGCGAAAAGATCGAAGCCGAGGCCGATGACCTCGACGTGCTGCGCGTCGCGCTGCCCGCGGCGACTCCGGGCAAGCACGCCGATACGGACAAGCTGGTGCTCGGTCCGCGCATCGACTGGACCGGATATGTCGTTGCCATAGCCGTTTGCGGCCTGACCGCCTTGCTGGCGACGCCGCTGCTCGGCGTGCTCGAGCTCACCAACATCGTCATGCTGTTTCTGCTCGCCGTTGTCGGCGTGGCGCTGACCAAGGGCCGCGGCCCGGCCGTTTTCGCCGCTTTCGTCGGCGTCGGGCTATTCGATTTCTTTTTCGTCCCGCCGCGCTTTTCCTTCGCCGTATCCGACGTCCAGTACCTGGTGACCTTCGCGGTGATGCTGGTCGTCGCGCTGGTCGTCGGCCAGCTCACGGCCGGCCTGAAGACTCAGGTCGAAGCAGTGACCCAACGCGAGCGCCGCGTCAGCGGACTCTATGAAATGTCGCGCGACCTCTCGGGCGCGCTGATCGTCGAGCAGGTCGCCGAAGTTGCGACGCGCTTTCTCGAACTGGAGTTCGCTTTCAAGACGGCGGTGCTGATCGCCGACGAGCAGGACCAGCTCAAGGTCATGCCCGGCGCCACGACCGAGGTTGATGGTGGCGTCGCACAATGGTCTTTCGAGCACGGCGAGCCCGCCGGGCGCGGCACCGATACGCTTCCGGCGAGCAAGTGCCTGGTGCTGCCGCTGAAAGCGACGATGCGCCTGCGCGGCGTCATCGCCATCGAGCCCAAGGAAACAGGGCTTCTTGGCCGCGAGCAGCGGCGCGTGCTCGACACCTGCGCTTCGCTGATGGCGATCTCGATTGAACGCATCCACTATTTTGATGTGGCGCAAAGGTCCACCTTGCAGATGGAGTCGGAACGCCTGCGCAACTCGCTGCTGTCGGCGATTTCCCACGATCTGCGCAATCCGCTGGCTTCGCTGGTCGGATTCGCCGATACGCTGCAAATGACCAATCCGCCACCCACGCCGCAGCAGCAGGAACTGGTGGCGGCGATGCGCAATTCGGCGATGCGCATGAACGCCCTAGTCGTCAATCTGCTCGACATGGCGCGCCTCGAATCGGGCGCGGTGCAACTGAACCGGCAATGGCAACCGCTCGAGGAAGTGGTTGGCAGCGCGCTTGCCGCATCCGCGGCCCTGCTCGACGGGCGCCCGCTGAAGGTTCGCCTGTCGCCCGATCTGCCGTTGGTGCACCTCGATGCCGTCCTGATCGAGCGGGTGCTGGTCAACCTGCTCGAGAATGCGAGCAAATACACGCCGCCCGATACACCGATCGAGATCGAGGCACACGCCGACAGCGACAATGTTCTGCTCAGCGTCAATGACCGCGGGCCGGGTTTGCCGAGCGGCCGGGAAGAAGCGATGTTCGAAAAATTTGCGCGCGGCAAGAGCGAGAGCGCAACCCCCGGCGTCGGCCTGGGGCTCGCCATCTGCCGCGCGATCATGCAGGCGCATGGCGGAACGATACGCGGCGTGACGCGTAGCGGCGGCGGCGCGAGCTTCATCCTGACCCTGCCGCGCGGCGAGCCGCCCAGTGATGATGGTGGCATGTCTCCCGTGATCGAAGCAATTGGCGAATCGGAAAAATGAGCGAAATCAATACGAGAGTTCTGATCATCGAGGACGAAGCGGACATCCGGCGCTTCGTGCGCATGGCGCTCGAGAGCGAAGGGCTGGAGGCATTCGAGGCCGACGGCGTCAAGCGCGGCCTGATCGAGGCGGGCACGCGGCGACCGCAACTGGTCATCCTCGATCTCGGCCTGCCCGACGGCGACGGCGTCGATTTCGTTCGCGAACTGCGCACCTGGTCCGCTTGCCCGGTCATTATCCTGTCGGCGCGCAACAGCGAAGCGGACAAGATCGCCGCGCTCGACGCCGGGGCCGACGACTATCTGGTCAAGCCTTTCGGCGCCGGCGAACTGATGGCGCGCGTGCGCGCGCAACTGCGGCGGCATACGCAGCAAACCGAGGATGGCGAATCGACGATACGCTTTGGCGAGATATCCATCGATCTCGTTCATCGCCTTGTCGAACGCGACGGCCAAACCGTGCATCTGACGCCGATCGAGTACCGCCTGCTCACCTACCTCGTCGCGCAGCCGAATCGCGTGGTGACGCACAAGCAGTTGCTCAAGGTCGTCTGGGGCCCCGGGCACACTGAAGACAGCCATTACGTCCGCGTGCATCTGGCCAACCTGCGCAAGAAGATCGAGGTCGACGCCTCGATGCCCAGGCACATCATCACCGAAGCGGGCATCGGCTACCGCTTTGTGCCCGGCGCCTGATCGCTTGACCTGGAGCGCCGGTCACGGCGCTGCGGCTTTTCTGGCAACGATGCGCATGCGGATCTTGAGCGTATTGTCGAATCGCGGAAAGTCCGGCATCGCTCCTCCTCCGGCACGGGCCTTGATGCAAGAATTGCCGCGGCGTCCGCTCCGGTTCCAAAGGACAGCGTTCGCGGCGCACAGTTCACTGCGCTGCCTGCAATTGATCGTCACTTGCGCCGAACCTTTTTCCGGCCGCCTTGCTCTAATCCCACGGTAATAGTGTCGCGGGCTCGCAATCGCAGCCGCCCCGGCGCAACGCATCAGCAAAGGAGACAAGCATGGACCTCGATTTGCGTACTGTGGCCGTGTTGTTCGCGCTGGCCCTCGCTGCGGCGCTTTCCTCTCCGGCCGGCGCTGCCGGCGGCGATTCGATCGGCGCCTCGTCCGCGCCGGCGAAAGCGGTCGATCCCGATTACACGCGGGCGGAAAAAGCCATCGACGCCAAGGACTGGCCGCGCGCCATCGAGCTGCTGACCAAGGTCGTCGCGCGCGACGACAATAACGCCGATGCCTACAACTACCTCGGTTACGCCGAACGCCAGCGCGGCAACCTGGAGATTGCCTTCAAGTATTACGATCGCGCCCTGAGCCTCAATCCCAAGCATGCGGGCGTGCGCGAATACCTGGGCGAAGCCTACCTCATGGTCGGCAATCTGCCGAAAGCGGAAGAACAATTGGCGGTGCTCGACAAGTTGTGTTCGGCCTCTTGCGAAGAGTACCGCGAGCTCAAGGAAAAGATCACCGACTACAAGCACAAGCACATGGCGGCCAGCAAGCCAAGCTGACCTCGCCTGGCGAAACTTGCGATGCGCGAAAACATCCACCCCGGACATCCAAGCACGCCGTTTGATGATGCGTCAGGCGGGCGCGCCGGCAGCCGGCCCTGGCTGGGCCAAGCGGCCTGGCTCACCCTCGCGCTGGGGGTGATGTGTGCTTTGTGCGAGTTGCTCGCCGGCCCGGCCTACCGCTCCGGACTGCTCGCGCTCGGACCGGCGCTGCAGACGATGCGCTGGGCGGCCACCGCGGCGGCCGTCGTGTTCGCCGTGGCCGCTGTCGCTGCCTGGCCCGCTTCGTACCGGCGGTCAAAGCGGGCGCAAGCGGTGTTCCTGCTGAGTTCGGCCGTCGGCTTGCTGGCGGCGGCGCCTCCGGCCGTGCTCTGGTATCGCGTCCAGCACTTGCCGCACATCCATGACATCAGCACCGACACGGCCGATCCGCCGCAATTCGTTGCCGTCTTGCCCTTGCGCGAAGGCGCTCGCAATTCGACGCGCTACGACGCGGCAGTGGCGCCGCTGCAGGCCGAGGCTTATCCGCAGGTGAGCACGACCGTGCTGGCGGCGCCACCCGATCAGGCTTTTGAGAAGGCGTTGCGTGTCGCGCACGACATGGGCTGGGCCATCGTCGATGCGAATCAGTCCGCGTTGCGCATCGAGGCGACCGACACTTCGCTGCTCTTCGGCTTCAAGGACGACATCGTCGTCAGGATCCGCGGTTCGGCCGGCGCGAGCCGGATCGACTTGCGCTCGCTGTCGCGGGTCGGCGGCAGCGATTTCGGCGTTAATGCCAAGCGCATCAGCCGGTTCATCGCGCGGCTGAAAGAATCCTGAGCCGGGGCGACTAGCGATTCGTCGGTGCCACCGCGCGATTCGCCGCATCGCGGCGGAGTATTTCATCGACCATCTCGCGCAAGTTCTGCAAGAGGATGAAGCGCACGATGCTCGTGCCGATGATCGGCAGCAGGGTGGAATTCGGCTGCAGGCGCCCGCTATAGGACAGGTGCACCGCATTGCCGCGCGACAGAAGTTCGTAACGCCTGTTCATCACGCGAAAATCGCCGTGGATCGCGCGCGACTCGATGACATTCGGGCCGCATGCAAGCGGTCAGCGCGCCGGCAACGGTCGTCGTCGAGGGCAACAAGGCCACCTTCGACGGCGCTTTCCTCCTCAAGCGCGCCGACTTTGCCATCGGCGAGGGGCAGTGGGCCGACTTCGGCGTCGTCGCCAACGAGATCCGAATCACTTTCCATATCACGGTCGCCAGCGGAAAATAGCAACAACATTTTCTGGAAATGGCGGTCATAGCGATGGGGGTGTGCAGGTGCGTGAGGAGAATCGACATGTACAAGCAACCGGCCGTGGCGCTTCCGAGTCATGACATTCTGGCGCAACTGGCGCTCGATGACCCGGACGCGTTTGAAGAAATGCGCAGCGCGATGATCGAGAACTGCATCGCGCGCGCGCCGCAGAAGATCCAGTTTCGTCTTCGCCAGCTGCAGTTTCGCGTTGATGGAATCCGTCGCCGTTCGCGCTCGCCGCTCGGCGCCTTGATGAAGATTCAGGCTCTGATGTGGGACAGCTATTTTCAGCTCAATGAAGAATTGCAAGATGTCCTTCGCTACGGGCGTGGCGCCCAGCTTCCCCCGCGCGCGAAGTCCAATTCGGCTGCGCGTCCGGTTCGCAATGCACGCATCATTGAGTTTCGCCCCCGGATGCCGCGCGACGGCGGGTAGTCGGCGGCCCCGGTAGCAGGGAGTCGAGGCGTCGCTCGCGCACACGCCGTTCCCCTTGGCGCTTGCCGTTTGAGATTATGCGGTTGATGTGTAAGATTGGCAGCATCCGTTGTGCTCCGCATAAGCCGATCGACAAGACAAGAACCGTTTTCCCCGCCCGGCTTGCTCGCTGACAGCAGGCCTTGTTCATGTGCATAATCCCGATAAAAACTTTTTGAATACAGCACAGGAGATGGACCATGTCCCATGATGAATTGATTGCGCCGTCGGCCGGGTTTGTCGCGCAGGCGACGATTTCCGGGATGGATGCTTACCGTGCGCTGTGCGCGGAAGCGGCTGCGGATTACACGGGGTACTGGGCGCGCCTGGCGCGCGAGCACGTGGTGTGGAAGCAGCCCTTCACCGAGGTGCTCGACGAGTCGACCGCCCCCTTCTTCAAGTGGTTTGCCGACGGCAAGCTCAACGTCTCGTACAACTGCCTCGAGCGCAATATCGACGCGGGCCTGGGCGACAAGGTCGCGATCATCTCCGAGACCGACGACGGCAAGGTCAGGCAGGTGACTTACAAGGAACTCCTGGCCCAGGTCAATCGCCTGGCCAACGGCCTGCGCGCCCAGGGCCTGAAGAAGGGCGACCGGATCATCATCTACATGGCCATGGGCATCGAAGGCGTGGTCGCCATGCAGGCCTGCGCGCGCATTGGCGCGATCCACTCGGTGGTGTTCGGCGGCTTCTCGGCGCAATCGGTGCGCGACCGCATCAACGATGCCGGCGCGGTGGCCGTGATCACCACCGACGAACAATGCCGCGGCGGCAAGGTCCTGCCGTTAAAACCCGCCGTCGATGACGGCATCGCCCTGGGCGGTTGCGAATCGATCAGGAAAGTGATCGTCTTCAAGCGCACCGGCGGCCCCTGCACCATGGTTGCCGGTCGCGACCTGTGGTGGGACGACGTGATCGCCGGCCAGCCGGAGACCTGCGAGCCCGAATGGGTCGAAGCCGAACATCCGCTCTTCCTGCTCTACACCTCGGGTTCCACCGGCAAACCCAAGGGTGTCCAGCATTCCTCGGGCGGCTACCTCCTGCACGCCATCCTGACGATGCTTTGGACCTTCGACTTGAAGCCGC
>CAIXAY010000276.1 GCA_903917505.1 uncultured beta proteobacterium
GAATACAAGACCGGCGCGCGCAGCCTGCGCGGCATCTTCGAGGAGTTGATGACGCCGGTTCTCTATATCGTGCCCGACAACCCCGATATTCACCGCGTCGAAATTACCTCGCTGTTCGAGGACCCGAAGCTTTTCCGACGCAAGGCGTAGGCGTCAGCGGTAGACCAGCACCGGAATCTTGCTGTGCGTCAGCACCTTGTTGGTCTCGCTGCCGAGCAGCAGGCTGGTCAGTCCGCGCCGGCCGTGCGATGACATGAAGATCAGGTCGCAGCCGCTCTGCGTCGCGGCCTCGATGATCGCCTCGTAGGGAATGTCGCTGGTCAGGGTCAGCTTGGTGCACGGCACGCCGGCCTCGATGCACAGCTTTTCGACGAAACCGAGGTTTTCCTCGGCCTGCTGCGACGCGAGTTCGGCAAATTGCTCGGGCGTTGTCGGATCGATCAGCGCGCCCTCGCCGTAATAAGTCACCGGATATTCGGGTTTGGCGTAGAAAGCGGTGATGCGCGCGCCGGCCTCCTTGGCGAAGGACACCGCGCGGCGGGCGGTCTCCTGCGAAAGCGGCGAACCTTCAGTAGGGACAAGAATGTGCTTGAACATAATGACTCCTTGGTTTTGTTATCGTTATGTCTTCAATATAGCCGGAAAATTGCCCGCGCGACAACCCGGCGATGCTATCCTTCGTGGTCAGGGCCGCCGGGCTGCCGCGTGCCGCGGATCTGCGCGGCAGGCGCACCGATTCAAGCAGAAAGGTATTTCATGACCACACTACGCGAAATGATGGCCGACGACCATCGCTGCTGCGACGAGGGTTTTGTCGCCGTCGAGCAGGCCGTTGCGGCGGCGGCGTGGGACGCCGCCGGCAAGGCCTTCGCCCGCTTCGAGCAGGCCATGCAGCGGCATTTTTCCGCTGAGGAAACGGTCCTCTTCCCGGCTTTCGAAGAACGTACCGGCATGCGCATGGGGCCGACCCAGGTGATGCGCGCCGAGCATGCGCAGATGCGCCAGTTGCTTGCCGCCGCGGAAGCATCGCTGGCCGCGCAAGACGCCGAGGACTACTCGGGCAACGCCGAAACCCTGCTGATCATGATGCAACAGCACAACATGAAGGAGGAGAACGTTCTCTATCCGATGTGCGAGCAGCATCTGGGCGGCGCGCCGGAACTGCTTGAGCGCTTGCGCCGCGCCATCACCGCCTGACGCGATGAGCAGCGCCCCCACCGTCATCGACGGCCGCGAGATGGAGCCGCCCGAGCCCTTCGTCCGCACCATGCAGGCGCTTGCCGCCAGCGGGCCGGGCCAGCGCGTGCTGTTGCGCCTGACTCGGGAGCCTTTCCCGCTTTACCAGGCGTTGGCCAGCCAGGGTTTTTTGTGGCGGACCGAGCGCAGTGCCGAGGGTATCGTCGAAGTGCTGATGTGGCGGGAATGACGCGCCGCGGGCCTGGAATCGGCGCAAGAGATCGGGACTGGCACCGGCATGCAGCAACTGCTCGCCTTTGATCAATCGCCGCCGCTGGCGGCGCCGCTGCGCTTTTTCCTGAGCGCGCCGCTGTTCGGCATGCTCGCCGGGTTGCTGTTGCTGTGGGCCGGACCGGATTTCCTGGCCTCGCGCTGGACGCCGGTGGCGCTGGCGCTGACCCACCTGCTGACCGTCGGCTTCATGCTGCACATCATGCTCGGCGCGCTGCTGCAGATTCTGCCGGTGGTCGCCGGCGCCAATATGGCGCGGCCGATGCGCGTGGCCAACCTCGTGCATGCGGCGATCAGTTTGGGAACGCTCGTGCTGGTCGCTGCCTTCCTGAGTTTTTCGCCGTGGCTGTTCAATGCCGCGGCGCTGCTGCTGGCCGCCGGCGTCGCGTTCTTCGTCGCTGCCGCAGCGCAGGCGCTGCGCGGCGTCGCCTCGACGGGCCACACCATCGCCGGCCTGAAGCTCGCGCTTGTCGGCCTGGGCGTGACGGTCGGCCTTGGCGTGCTGCTGTCGATTTCGCTGGGCTTCTCGCTCAATCTGAACGTGCTGCAACTTGCCGATGTGCATCTGGCCTGGGGCTTCGTCGCCTGGGCGACGGTCTTGCTCGCCGCGGTAGGCTACGTGGTCGTGCCGATGTTCCAGCTCACGCCCGCTTACCCCGAATGGTTCGCCAGGGCCTTCTGCCTCTCGGCGCTGGCGCTGCTGTCCTTGTGGAGCATCGCCGAATTGGCCGGATGGGAGCGCGCGGCGGCGCTCTCGAGCCTGGCCACGGTTTCTCTTGCCGCGCTTTTTGCCGGCGTGACCCTGGCGATCCAGCGGCGCAGCAAGCGCGCGCGTTTCGATGCGACCCAGCAGCTGTGGCGCTGGGCCATGCTCAGCGCGCTCGCCGCCTGCCTGCTATGGATTGCCACGCGAATGCCGACGGCGCTTGCCGAATGGCCGCTCTGGCCCATGCTGTTCGCGGTCCTGCTGATCCATGGCGGCTTCGTCTCGGTGCTGACCGGCATGCTTTACAAGATCGTACCTTTCCTGATCTGGCTGCACCTGCAGAACCGGGGGCAGGGGCGCGTGCTGGCGCCGAACATGAAGAAGATCATCGGCGAACGCGCAATGCACGGCCAGATGCTCGCGCATTTCGCCGCGTGCGGCCTGCTGCTGCTCACCGTGTTCTGGCCGCAGGCCTTTGTCTACCCGGCCGGGCTGGCGCTCGTCGCGAGCAATGGCTGGCTCTTGCGCAACCTGCTGGCGGCGGTTTCGCTCTATCGGCGCCAGTTGCGGGTCATCGCGTCGCTACCCGGCCAATGATCTACCTGGCGCTCAAGCATCTGCATGTGAGCTGCGTCGTGGCGAGTGGCGCCGGCTTCCTGCTGCGTGGACTGTGGATGCTGGCCGGGCGGCCGTTGAGCCAGCGCTGGGTGCGTATCCTCCCGCACATCGTCGACACGGTTCTCCTGACGAGCGCGATCGCCCTAGCCGTGGTCAGCCGTCAGTATCCCATTGTGCTGCCCTGGCTAACGGCCAAGGTGATCGGCCTCGTCGCCTATATCCTTTGCGGCACGATGGCGCTCAAGCGCGGCAGGACCCGGGCCGCGCGCGCCGCTTTCTTCGCCGCCGCCCTGCTGATTTACGCCTGGATCGTTTCAGTCGCCCTGACCCGCAATCCGCTTGGCGTGTTTGCCTTGTTCTCACCGGCCTGAGGTACACTGAGCCCATGAACTTCCGCACAGCCACTGTCGTCTTCGAGCCGCAGACCATCACCCGCTTCGACATCAATGGTCCGCGCTACACCTCGTATCCGACCGCCGATCGCTTCGCCGATGGCTTTGCCGCCGAGCGCTGCCGCCATTGGCTGGGCCAGCCAAGGGCGCAGCCGCTGTCGCTGTATTTCCACATCCCCTTTTGCAACACCATCTGCTACTACTGCGCGTGCAACAAGATCATCACCAAGGACCACGGGCGTTCGTCCAAGTACCTGAAGTATCTGGCGCGCGAACTGGACCTGCAAAGCAGCTGCCTCGCGCCCGGCGAAAATGAACTGTCCGAAGTCGCCCAACTGCACTGGGGCGGCGGCACGCCGACCTTCCTCTCGCACGACGAGATGCGCCAGCTGATGGCTGCGACGCGCCGGCATTTCCGACTCGTAGCCGACGGCGAATACTCGATCGAAGTCGATCCGCGCAAGGTCGATCGGGCCACCGTCGAGTTGCTCGGCGAACTCGGGTTCAACCGCATGAGCATCGGCGTGCAGGATTTCGACGAGCGCGTGCAACAGGCGGTCAATCGTATTCAAAGCGAAGCCGAAACCGTCGCCGTGATCACCGCGGCCCGCGACAACGGCTTCAAGTCGATCAGCATCGACCTGATCTACGGCTTGCCGCGGCAGACGGTGAGCGGCTTTGCGCACACCCTCGATCGCGTCATCGCGGCCAGCCCGGAACGCCTGTCGGTCTACAACTACGCGCATCTGCCCAGCCTGTTCAAGCCGCAGCGTCGCATTCTCGAAGCCGACATGCCGATGCCCGAGGCGCGCCTGCAAATCCTGGCCATGGCCATCGCCAAGCTCACCGATGCGGGCTACGTCTATATCGGCATGGACCACTTCGCCAAGCCCGACGACGAACTGGCCATCGCCCAGCGCGAGGCGCGCCTGCACCGCAATTTCCAGGGCTATTCGACGCACTCGGACTGCGACATGTTGTCTTTCGGCATTTCGGCGATCAGCAAGGTCGGCGCGAGCTACTACCAGAACGTCAAGACGCTCGATGAGTACTACGAGCGCCTAGACCAGGGCGAGCTGCCGATCTATCGCGGCATCGAGCTCGACGCCGACGACATTCTCCGGCGCTCCATCATTCAATCGCTGATGTGTCACTTCGAGCTGTCGTTCGCGGCGATCGAGGCGGCGCAGGCCATCGATTTCCGCGCCTACTTCGCGACCGAGCTTGAAGCGTTGCGCGAGATGGAAGCGGCCGGCCTGCTGCGCGTCGAGGCGCAGGGCCTCACCGTGCTGCCGCGCGGCCGCATGCTGGTGCGCGCGATTTCGATGGTCTTCGACAAGCGCCTGCGCGCCGACCGCGACAACAAGCGTTATTCGAAGGTCATTTGACGCGCGGGAAGAATCCGGGCTATCGCTTTGCCGCTGATTTGTGTACGGCGCTGCGCTCCCGTTTCCCGACAGCCACGACAACCACGATCAGTTCCTTGTCGCGGACTTCGTACACCAGTCGATAACCCATGCTGCGCAACTTGATCTTGTAGCGGTCCTTTTGGCCGCGCAGCTGGGCAGAAGGTACGCGCGGATTCTCCAGACGCTCGGCCAGTTTGCTCTTGAACTGTTGCCGCGTTGCGCTATCGAGCTTCTTCCATTCTTTCAGAGCATCTTCCAGGAAGGCAAGTTCAAAGCTCATCGAGTTTGACCTTGATGACCTTCTGTCCTCTGCGGGCGTCAGCGATGGCGTTTAGCTCCAGGTCTTCGAGCCTTTCCATTAGCGCCTCGTAGGCTTTCGCCGGCACGCAGTAAAAGGCGGGTTCGTTGCGGTTGAGAATCGCGACCGCAAATCCATCGCCTGCGGCAACGGTGCCCATCGGGTTTTTTTTCAGTTCGGAGACGCTCGCTGCTGTTTCGCTAAGTATGAGGTGCGTCATGGCTAATCCGAGTGCTAATAATAGCACGAATATTAGCATCAATAACAGCACTCTACAATGCGCGGAGATTTACCATTGACGAGTTGGCGCAGATGCGGGAGGTCTGTGCGTTAAACTCTCGGCTCTGTCATCACTGCTCGGCACATGCCTGAAAGCAACTATTTTGCGCTGTTCCTGATCGGACTGCTCGGCGGCACGCATTGTGTCGGCATGTGCGGCGGCATCGTCAGCGCGCTGTCCATGGGCGCGGCCTCGCGTCCGTCACTGCATCTGGCGTACAACCTCGGGCGCATCGTCAGCTATGCGCTGGCCGGCGCCATCGCCGGCGGCCTCGGCGCGGCGAGCCTGGCGCTGCCGGCGCAGCTGCCGGTGCGCATGGGACTCTTCCTGCTGGCCAATCTGATGCTCGTCGCGCTCGGCCTCTACCTGATGGGGATCACGCAGGCGCTGGCCTTCAGCGAACGCTTCGGGCAGCGACTGTGGCGGCATGTGCA
>CAIXAY010000277.1 GCA_903917505.1 uncultured beta proteobacterium
CGACGTTGCGCTCCTGCTCGGCGGCTTGAGCGTCGATCATCGGGCCGAGTTTGTTCACCTTGCCGGCCTTCGCCTTGAACCGAACGGCGACGGCGCGCAGCTTCTTGGCGTTGCGCTCGGCCTCTCGGATCTTGATTATCACTTGTTCGATCTGGCCCTCAATCTGGCGAACGGCGTCGCCGAGGATGTCGAATTTCTCCCATGCGCCGTTGCGTTGGTGGATCGACGCCATGACGGCGTTCACCGCGCCGATCGCGACGTTCATGATCATCGCGGCTTCGTTGTCGACGCTGGTCGGATCGACCTGGCCGGTCTCGTCATAGCGCCGCCGGCGCTCGGCGTCGGATAAACAGTCATGCGCCAGCCGCACCAGGTCGAAGCTCTCGGCCGAGCCGCCGCCGTCTGGATGCGCGCGCTTGGCCTTTGACCGATAGGCCTTGCGGATCGCGGCCGAGTCGGCCTGCTTGTCGACGCCGAGGACATCGTAAAGATTGGCGATCATAGCAGCCTCAGCGAATGAACAAGCAGAGCGCGGCCACGCCGACGCCCACGACGAAAACAACCGACAGGAACACGTCGCTCACTTGAGCCCCTCGTCGATCATCGCGCGCCAGATGCGATCCGCCGACGAATTCCAAGCCTCTCCAACCGTCAGCATTTCAAATGTCGGCACTCGCATTTCATGCAGTTGATCTTCAACTAGCAGCCGCCAAAAGTCTCGCTTACGCTCGGAAAGTTTCGACCAGCCGCCGTCTTCGGCTTCGCTGTCGCCATCGCTAGTCGGGTCGAGGTGCTCCGATTTCCGGAACAACCGGGCCGCGAGGCGTTCGGTGAACCCGCTCATTTGAGCCCCTGCTTGTCTTTCCAGGCATCCGGATCGGGCTTCGGCGGCGACGATGCCCAGTCGCCGACCTCGAAACCGTAATCGTCGGCATCGCCCGCGGTGTGGTCGACCAGTTCGCCGGAACCTTCGACTTCCTGCTCGACAGGATTGGCCGGTTCCAAACTCTCGACCTGAATTTCGCCTGCCGCGTAAACCGTGTGTTCGATGCACAGCCGCACGGCCTCTTCGGCCGAGGCGCCGGCGCGCATGGCCCCCATCGCAAACTCCTCGCTCGTGCCGACAGCGGCCATTGTCTCGCCGCAGCCCGAAACCAAGCCGTTCTCCCGCATGCGCCGGATCTCGCCGGTCGGCTCCAACCAGATCGCTTGAAAGTCACTGTCGCCGAGCAGCGTCTTGAGATCGGCGACGAACACATTTCCCGGCGTGCGATGATGCTCGGTCGAGTTTAGGAACTGATTCCTGAAATACAGGCATGCCCCCAAAGGCCCGGCGCAGGCTCCCAGCGCGCCGTCCGTCGACCGGTTGATCTTCCTGACGCTGGCCGCATCGATCATATGCTGACAAAACACGGCGCCGTCGGCGGCGATGATGGAATTCTTGATTGCGATGATGGTCACGGCTTATACCCCTCGATCAGTTTCCCCATCGCATCGGCATGCGAAA
>CAIXAY010000278.1 GCA_903917505.1 uncultured beta proteobacterium
TCCAGTCGGTCGGTGACCTTGTAACGTTCTCGCCCGTTGTGACGCGAGAACAGCCCGGCCAACCGATCCGCCGCAAAGCGCTTACTCCAGCGGCTGATGTAGCTGTCGCTACAGTCCAACTTGGCGCGAATTTCTGCCCACGTCCGGCCCTCGGCAAGCAGAAGAATCAGGCGTGCATGTCGCGCGGCATCCGCTCGCCCATTCCTCGACACACTTTGCCTTTGCAGTTCCATTCGTTCGCTATCCGTCAATATCATGGTGCCCTCCATAGGCATCATGATACTACCTTTTTAAACGTTACACTCCACTAGGCCTGGCGAGGATGACATGAGCCAGGCGCTTGGCCCTTTGACGGCTTGCCTCGAGGAGTTGCAGGCCTGCCTCGCCGAGAGGGGCAGCGGCACGTTCCACCTATCCTGTGATGACGGAAGCATGGCGGCGATCGAGCTCAGCAGCGGCATCATCGAAACCGTCACCTTTCGCGAGCGGCGCGGCGATTTCGCCGTCGAGTTCCTCAAGAGCGTCAAGTCGGCGAGCTGCAACTTCCGCCGCGAGCCGCCGCGTACCGCCAGGGAGTCCGAATTGAGCAAGCGCGCCATCCGCTGGCTGGCCGGCGGTGACGGCAATTCCGCGCGGCCGTCGCGCGAAAGCACGGCGGCGGGCCCGGCCGTCGGTGCTCATCGCCGCGCAATTGAAACGATCAGCTTCGCCTTCCTCGGTCTGATTGCCGGCGTCGCGTGTGAACGAGCTTTTGCCGACTGCACCGATCTCAAGCAGGTGATCGACGCGCTGGCGAGCGAGCTGCCGCCGAACGAGGCCGGCAATTTCCGCTACGAGATTGCCAAGGCAACCGGCGTGAAATAGACCTTCATCGCCCCCCGGTCGTCCGTTTCGTGAGAAACTCGTGAAATCGCAGCCCTTGGGCAAGCTTGGAAATGAACCTTGACGACGCCGCGCCGGTCGTAAAGGGCCGGACTCGACTTTGCGCCGTCGCGCCTTATAATCGCTTCTGAATCAAACGGAGATCCACCATGTTGAAAAAACTGCTGCCGTTGGCCCTGCTCGCCGCGCTCAGCCTGCCAGCCCTGGCCGACGAGGCCGCTGTCAAGAAGGCGATCGAAGCCAAGCTCGGTGCCACGGTCACCAGCGTCAGCAAGAGCCCCTACCTCGGCCTCTATGAAGTCTATGTCGACGGGCAGATTCTTTATACCGACGAGAAGCTCACGGCGATCCTCGCCGGCACGCTGATCGACGGCAAGACCATGAAGAATGTTACTTCCGAGCGCATGGCCAAACTCACGGCGATCAAATTCTCCGACCTGCCGCTCGAACTTGCGGTCAAGCAGGTGCGCGGTGACGGCAAACGCGTGCTGGCCAGTTTCGAAGATCCGAATTGCGGCTACTGCAAGAAGCTGGCGAAGGATATGGCTTCGCTCGACAACGTGACGCTCTACACCTTCCTTTACCCCATCCTGGCGCCCGATTCGCTGGACAAGTCGAACCAGGTCTGGTGCTCGGCCGACAAGGCCAAAGCCTGGTACGACTGGATGCGGGACGGCAAGGCGCTGTCCGGCAAGGGCGACTGCGATACGACCGCCGTGCAGAAGTCGGTTGAACTCGGCCACAAGCTGGCCATCACCGGCACCCCGACGCTGTTCTTCGCCGACGGCGAACGCATTCCCGGCGCCGTTCCGCTGGCGCAGATCGAAAAGAAACTCGAGCAAATGCCGGGCAACCGCTAACGCGAATCGCCGAACACTGCTGGCAGGACCGTCAAGGGGCGCATCAGGCGCCCCTTGCTATTTCGCTTGCCGCCGTTTAATTTGCGGCGCGCAGGAAACTTGGCTGCCGCTTTGTTGACCAAGATGCAGGGCCATTCGCTTGGCGCATTGGCGTATAGTTTTATGTCATGGGCGTGGCAGCCGAGTGCGGGGGGTAAATGAAGCGAGCCGTGCTGTACAGCAGTGCCGCCAGAAGTCGTGCCGCCGAGACCGGCACGCCGGCGGTGCCGGAGGCCGTGGTGCCGGCGCGGCGCCGTCTGGGCGCTTTCCTGCGTGCCTATCAGATGCCGGTGTTCGCCGGACTCCTCGCGGTATTTGCCGTTGTCATGTCGATTGGGCAGCGTGCCGACTTGGCCGCGCCGATCACCCAGGATGACATCGACCGCGCCGTCCGCCTGTCGATCGAAAAGAAACCACTGCCCTCGAAAGCCGCCAAGGCTTACGAGGCGATCCGGCCCTCGGTGGTGCGCGTCGTCGGCCTCGATCATCCGGGCGCCAGCGGCTCGCTGGCCAAGCCGCCCGGCAAGGCGCGCAATCCGGAGGCCAGGTCGGCCGGGGAAAATACCTCGATCGGTACCGGCGTGGTCATTACCGAGGCCGGCGCCATCCTCACCAATCTGCACGTCGTCAATGGCGCCAGGCGCATTCAGCTGCAATTTGCCGATGGCACCGAATCGGACGCCGTGGTCAACGGCGTCGATGCCGACAATGACCTCGCGGTGCTGCAGGCCAAGACGCTGCCCGACGACCTGCAGCCGGCGACGCTGATTTCTACCGGCGATCTCAAGACCGGCGACGAGGTCGTCGCGGTCGGTTTTCCCTTCGGTTTCGGTCCGTCCGCGTCGGCGGGCGTGGTCTCCGGCCTCAAGCGCGAGTTCCGCTCGGCCGACGGGACGCAGGTGCTGGGCAACCTGATCCAGTTCGATGCCGCTGCCAATCCGGGCAATTCGGGCGGGCCGCTGGTGAATATGGACGGGGAGGTGCTCGGCATCGTCACGGCGATCCTCAACCCCTTGCAACAACACTTCTTCGTCGGCCTGGCCTTTGCCGTGCCGATCGAGAA
>CAIXAY010000279.1 GCA_903917505.1 uncultured beta proteobacterium
GGTTCATCGTGTCAGAAACCAAGAAAAGCGCCCATCTGATTCCCGTTTTTTTCTGTCTTTCGATGCTGGTCAGCAGTGTATTCGCACAGGACAACGCAGCTTCCGTGAATGAAAGGGTATTAAACAGACACCCGTCATCCCTATGAGCGCCGCGATCGCGTCATGGGTGCGGAAAAGCGGGTTCTGCATGAGCTTTTCGAGAGCTTAAACCTGAAACGGGAAGGCGCCTGAAAGCCGGCAACTTGCGCTGCAGCGACGGCGGGGCGCGTTTTCCCGCGGCCCGGAAGGGAGCACCGGCCGCTCGGGCCAAGGGACGGCAACGCCCTGCCGCGATGGTGCTGCGGCGACAGCCATCCGGGGCCGAAGCTATCGATTCGGGGTATAGCTAACCCGCAGCTGAACCTTCTCGCCGACCGGAACGAGCGCCTGCATCAAGACGCCGCGGACAAGGCCGAAGGCCGCGCCGAGTCCGTCGCGCTCGAAGCGCGCCCTCGCCTCGTTCGGCTGGCTGATCTTTAGCGCCAGGAGCACTATGATGCCTGATTCGGCCTGGCGCACCGCCTCGGCAATCAGTTGCTCGTCCGCGCCCCGGCAGGCAATGCACGAATGGCCGAGCGATCGCAGGTGCTCGAGGCAGCGCCGCTTTATTGTCCACACCGAGCTGCCTGAAAGGCCGCCTACGACATAGATTCCGGAGGGGTGGGCGGTGATCTCCTCGAACCAGGCCGTGAGGACTTCATTGCCGCTCGATTCAAATGGATTCTTCATCGGAAAATGCAAGCTCGCTATCGAATGCGCCTAAGACAGCAGTATAAAGCGCAGCGATGTCGATGAGGGGACCACCGGTCGGGCTATACTGTGCAGATGTCAGTTGCCGCGTATCTTCAGAAGATCCCCCGACGAGCCGCCATCCGGCCCGGCAAGCGCCGGGGCATGCGGCTTCTCGCGGCCGCCTTCTGCGCCTGCTCGCTCAGCGCGCTCGCCGCCGACGCCATTCCCGGGGCGGCGGGGAGCGAAGCCCTGACGGCCATCGCGGCGCTCGACGTGCCCCGCTACCTGGGCAGCTGGTACGAAATTGCCAGATTCCCGAACTGGTTTCAGAAAAAGTGCGCGGGCCATGTGCAAGCCGACTATCGCATCGAGTCCGACGGCCGGCTGGAAGTGATCAATCGCTGTCGGCTCGCAGACGGGTCGACGACCGAAGCGATTGGTGTCGCCCGGCAGCTGGGCCCGGCCACGTCGGCAAGGCTGGAGGTTCGCTTCGCGCCGGCATGGCTGTCGTTCATCCCGATGGTCTGGGGCGATTACTGGGTGATCGATCTCGACCAAGACTACCGCCTGGCCGCCGTCAGCGAACCGGGCCGCAATTACCTCTGGATCCTGTCGAGAACGCCCAGGGTCGACGCGGCGGCCTACGAGAAATTGCTGCTCCGGCTGGCCGGCAGAGGCTTCGATATCAGCAAGCTCGAGCTCACCCCGCAGGACTGACGCGCTCAGCCTGCGGGCCTTCTGAACTCGTCTGCGATCCAGGCGCTGGCGCTGGCCATGCTCAGCTTGAACCCGACGTCCACGCGCACTTGCGCGATTTCCTCGCCCGACGCGTCGCAAGCCATCAGCAGGGCATGCGGGCTGTCTTCGTCGGGAACGATGTCGAGGTTGACGCTGATCCTTCCCGTCGCCGTGGTGACCCAGATGCTCTTGTGGTACTGCGCCTGCCGTTGCTGTTCATGGCGGCGAAGCACTTCCTCCGCCGTCTTGACCAGGGTGTTGAATGCCGCGACGTCAAGCGGCTTGGGATTCTTCTTGTCGCGCCCCATGGTCCAGGGGCCGACCAGGGCGGGCTCGGCTTCGCCGTCCCTGACCATCGCCACCGCCCAGCCTTCATCGTCCTCGTTCTTGATGACGCGGGCGGTCCAGCCGTTGTTGCTCCAGATTCTCGGCTCGTTCACCGGTTTGAAGGCCCCGGTCGTACCGGCCTCGTTTGTCTCGTTTGCTGTCATCGCGACATTGTACTTCGCATCGCCTCGTCGCCTCGCGCAGGGAGATCCCGTGCGAAGTGGTGAAGACCTGCGCGTTTCTTGCTATTGTCACGCTCCGGACCGGCCTCGAAGAAGGAATAGAATGCGTTCGACTCGTGCAAGCGCGGCGATTGCCAGGCTCAATTCACGCAGCGGGGAATCTCGCTACACGCTGTCGCTGACGGGCGCCGGCTTGTTCAAGGTGCAGGAGCGGACCGAAGAAGGGCAGAAGCCGCTTTGCGGGCCGTTGCCGCTCGATGAGTTCGTGCGTTTCGTCGACGCCCTTGGGCCGCAAAAAATACGCCGCATCACCAAGAACGATGCGGCCTTTGCCAAGCAGCTGGCCAAAAAAGCATAAGCGCGAGTTCTGCCGGCCGGGGGGCGGCGCGCCGTTTAACGGTTCGCGCTGCGCCGAATCAGCAAAATATCATCGCCAGCCAGGCCGGGTCATCGAGAAAACTCAGCAGCAGGAAGCAGCCGATGCGGATCGACCAGAACTCCAGATTGATTGAAAACTCGTTCCGGGTCATTGCGCAGCGCTGCTGTCCTGAAGCCTGCGGCTTAACTCGTCGATCAGCACGGATTGCTTGAGTACGTTCGTATAGACAATCAAACACCCGAAACCTGTCATCAATGCGCCGAGCACAGCCCAGGAATGCATTGGCCCTTCGATCGTGATGGCGATGATGATGGGGCCGAACAGGAAAAGCGACGGCGCCAGACGGAGCAGGGCTTTGGCGGAAAAAAAATTCATGGGAAACTTCCTCGCGATGAGTAATGAAAAGACGCCGGGGAGCAATGCCGCCGTGCGGGAAAAGCAAGCTTTCCGCATGACGGCGAACTCAGGACAAGCGACCACTATACCCTTCGCCGATTGCCGCGGGCTGCTGCTTCCGCTGCGTCGGGCGGGCGCGCGCGTTGCCGCGCCACGCCGGCGGCGGAGCGCCATGTTGCGTAGCTAACTCGAATTAGCACAAGGATTGACAGGGAATCGTGTCGGTGAGTAGTATCCTTATGCTGCGGGTTTCAAGTGGCAATAAACAGTGCGTCCAAGTCGCGGCTGTGGCATCGAAAACCGATTGAGTCCGCCTCCTCAAGACAAGGAAAGGGAAAAACATGAACCGCATCAGCAGGGGAAAATTCATTGCGCGCCTGGCCGTCGTCGGCGTATTTCTGGCGGCCGGATTCGAGGCGCCGAGCGTTGCCCAAACCATTGCCGTTCGCTGGGGGGAATCCCTGGCGCCCAATCACCCGCAAGTGATGATGGCCGAGCGTGTGGCCAAGGAAGTCAAGGAAAAGACCGGCGGGCGCATCGAC